>JBIQMF010000050.1:0-8824 GCA_044463545.1 Solirubrobacterales bacterium | reverse complement strand
CGTCAGGACTTCAACGCACTGATCGATCCAAAGCTCGGCCTTCCGCAGTGGATCGAAGCTTTTGAACAGGGCAAGATCAAGGCCAGCGGCGGCGGAATGCTGCAACTGGTCGCCAAGGTGATTGAAAAACAACAAAGGAGACAGGGCGCATAGCCCCGGAGAACCCATGAGCGAAGCAGCAGGAACAACTTTCGACGCAGTATCCCGCGAGGCCACCGGCGCAGTGCCGCTGGGTCGCTACTTCGACGAGTTCGAGGCCGGCCAGAACTTCAAGCACTGGCCCGGCAAGACGATCACGGAGAGCGACGACCACCTCTTCTGCCTCATCACGATGAACCACCACCCGCTGCACCTCGACGACAACTACGCGTCGAAGACCCAACAGGGCCGCGCCGTCGTCGTCGGCAACCTCGTCTACTCGGTCGCGCTGGGCATGAGCGTGCGTGACATCTCGGGCAAGGCCATCGCCAACCTCGAGATCGAGTCACTCAAGCACACGGCCCCGGTCTTCCACGGCGACACGATCTACGCCGAGACCGAGGTGCTAGAGGCCAAGGAGACCTCAAAGGGCGACCGCGGCGTGGTCAAGGTGCGCACGCACGTCTACAACCAGGACAACGTGCTGGTCTGTGAGTTCGTCCGTAAGGTGCTTGTTCCTAAGAAGCCTGAATAGGTTTGCCGACTTGGCATCGGTAGCCCCCTCCGCCTCCGCGCAAGCTGCGGCGGAGGGGACTACCAAGCCGTACTCATGGTGGTCGGCTTGATGGGTGGAGATTTGGGGCCGAGCCTCTTGTCTTCGAGAGATCGGGGAGAGTTGTGAGTGAAGTCTCTTGGATAACGCAGGTGGGGGCCGTTGAGCTTGCGCTCGGGGCGGTTTCTGGCTGGATCGTCTGGTTGGCGCTGGACACGAAGGTCTTGAAGAAGATCGGGGTTCGCTCGCCACGACGCCTGCTGCAGGCGCACATCGACCTGATCATGATGGGGACGATCTTGATTGCCGTCGGGGTAGCTGCCCCAGACTTTCCCGCGCCGTGGTCCTGGCTGCTGGTGGTCGGTGCCTGGACCAACGCGCTGCTGTTTGTGCCAGCCGCCTGGCACGACAAGAAGCCGACGGACTGGCTCGCCAACACCGCCCAGGCCGTGTCGTTCACGATGGTCAGCGTCGGAACTGTGGCGCTGGCGGTCTACCTGATCACGCTCTAGGTGCTTCCACGGAGTTTCCCTTGCAGGCAGCTTTTGTGATGAGCTTGGCGAAGGGGCTTCGTGATCAGGTGTGCTGCGCGGCTCTGTGCCAGCCGTGCCAGATCCCGTGGATCATCGCGGTGAACGTGACGACCCACGCGAAGAGCGCGACCCAGATCATCACGCGTGAGAGCACGAGCACCGGCGAGAAGTCGGCCGCCAGGGTCAGCCGGTAGGTCGCCACCGAATACATCCCGAGCGGGAAGACAAGGCTCCAGTACATCGGCGAGTAGGTCAGCGGCACCTTGTGGACCAGGTGGCGCCAGACGCCGAAGCCGACAAACAGCGGGATCAACCACGTCGCCCACGCCCAGAGAACCAGCGTCGTGCCCTCGACGAACGGCTTCATCTGGCCGAGAAACTCGAGGCCAGGGTTTGTGATGATCAGGTTCGATCCGGCATTCGTCGCGATCGCCGCGGCGCCCATCACGACCCAGAAAAGTGGATTCATCTCCTCTGGATCGACCGGCGAGAAGAAGATCCGGTAGCTGAAGAGTGTGAGGAAGATCCCGTAGAGCACAATGCCGATCCCCCAGAGTGCGTAGATGGTGAGGAACGTGAGGTCGGCGAGGCCACCGAACTTCGGTGCGAGCTGCGACCCCAGCAGTACCAGCGACTCGGTGCCGACGATCGCGATCAACCAGCCTCCGTGCACCACGGCCGCACCGGTCTCGCGGCTGATCAGGGCCATCACCGAAAAACTGTGGTAGCTCAGTCCGACCCAGAGAACCAGCGCAAAGACCCAGAGTACGGCCGCGGTCTCGTCGACGCCACGCAGGAAGAACTGCGTGCCGAAGACGTCGGACGCCGCAACCAGCGTGAAGAACGAGAAGACCAGCCGCGGGTTGATCAGGTCCGCGACCATCGCCCGCGGAAAGCGCAGCAGACGCAGAATGCTCAGCAGCAGCAGTACGGGGTAAGCGACGATGTTGACCGCGAAGAGTGCGTTCGAGATCAGATGGTGTTCGAGCAGCCAGAAGGCGTTCGAGACGATGCCGGTGGCCATCACGAGCGCGAAGTAGCCGGGGTAGAGCGTCTTCACGCCGTTGCCCGTCCAGCTCTGTGATTTGTGTCTCGCGCCGGCCGTCGCTTCAGATCGATCAATCACATCCCGTTCCTGCCTGCTGACTGCCGGGTACGGTCAGCTCGACGCAGCCGTGGCCAACCCGACGAGGCAGCCGTAGGCCACAACCACTTCGACCTCTCGCTGGTCTCGAATTACTATGTCGGACAACTTACCTCAAGCGACCGGCGGAGTCACGGCGATCAACGGGATCGAAATGACGCCGGTGCTGCTGGACGCAGCCATGCGGGGTTCAAATGTCAAGACTGGCAGCACGGGCCAGTCTTGACAGAGTTCTTGGCTTGATTCAGCGGGCTGCTTCTTGGCCGCGGTTTTTCTGTGGGGCCGGCAGCTCAGAGGTTCTCGTCACACCAAGCGCCGAAGTTTTTGCCGTTGTCGCCGACGAGCTTGTTTGCCAGCGGCTTCAGTGCGAGCTCCAGTGCTTTGGCGATGAGCGGGATCTTGGCGTCGAGCACGGCCTTCCACTCGGTCGTGCCGTCGCCGTTGTCCTTGAAGCTGTTGGCGATAGTGAAGGGCACCTGGGCGCCGTCGTAGTGGTACTTGACCTTGAACTTCCTGGCGTCGCGCTCGACGACCGTGACCGTCATGTCCTGGGTCAGGCCGGCGTTACGCACCTGCATGCGTGCGACGCCGCCCGCCTCCTGGAAGCTGCCTTCGAGCTGTTCGAACTCGAGCATGTTGTCCTGCCACTGGGCGATCACCTCGGGGTCCTCGAAGGCCGCGAAGACCTCGGCCGGCGCACCCTTCAGCGTCGTTGTGTTCTCCGCCTTCATCACTGAGCCTCCACGTAGGTCTTGAATCCTTCGGCCATGTCGCCCGCAAGGTCGTCGAGCGAGCCTTTGATCACCGGTGCCAGTGCCTTCTGTACCAGCGAGAGTCGTACTTCGAGCGTCGCCGTCCAGAGCGTGCCGGCGTCACTCTGGCTGAGCTGGCTGCTGATCGAAAAGGCGACCGGCAGACCCTTGAAGAGGTGGACGTGACCGACGGGGGCGTCGACTTCGAGCACCGAGGCCGCCAGCGAGATCGGACCGGCGTCACGCACGTAGTCGATCGAGTAGGTGTCTCCGGCGTTCGTGCCGTCGCCGTCTGTGGCAGCAAAGTTGTCGAGTTTGGAGAACCACTCCGGCATCAGCGCCGGGTCGCGCAACACGGACCAGACTTCGTCGCGCTCGCGCGCGACGTCGACCGAGCGTTCGATCTTCATTTGGAGCCTCCGTCTTCGATGTAGTCCTTGAAACTGTCGGTCAGGTCGACGGTCAGCTGGTCGACGTAACGGTGCACCAGGGGCGTCAGGGGCTTCTGCAGCAGTGAGAGCTTGACGTCGACGACGGCGTGGATCGTCGATTTGCGCGTCGTGCCGTCGAGTGACACGCCCAGCGTGAACGGTGCCAAGAGGCCGGTGAAGCGCTGCACGAAGAGCGCCTGCCGCTCGGCTTCGAGCACGCGGATCTGCAGGCCCAGCGGGTGCTTGTACTTCATGTACTTGAGGCGATACTTGTCGCCGGGTGCGCTGCCGTCGCCTTCGAGCGCCTCGAAGTCGGCCACGTCGTCGAACCACTCGGGCAGCAGTTCGGGTTGGGCCATCACGTCCCAGACCGACTTCTTGCCGCGGCCGATCTCGACACTGCGTTCTGTCTTCATGGCTTCCCTGCCTTTTCAGTGGGGTCCGTTGGGCGTCGATGCCGGCGGACGTGACTCCTCGGCCAGCGAGGCGATCGTCAGCTCGCCGCGCGCGGCGTCTTCGAGCACCTGGGCGGCCTCGTCGGCGTCGCGGGCGTAGAGCTCTACGAGCATGTGGATGATGATGCGGCCCGATTCGTGCTTGTGGAAGCGCACGTGGGCGAAGAACTCGCGCACACCGGCTTCGCCGAACGCAGCGTGCGTCAGTGATTCGGCGGCATCGGGGCCGGCGCAGACCTCGACCGACTCCTCAGGCACCGAAACGATGGCTGAGGCGACCCACGGGGTGCCCGTGACCATCCGCTCCCAGCGATCCTCGATGGGAGCGATGCGGCCGTCCACCAGGGTCAGGTGCGGCTGGTCGTGCAGGCATTCCGTGCACTGCACGACGGCTTCGTGCAACTCGTCGATCGTCTCCGAGCGCTCACCGGTGTCAGGGTCCACGCGGAAGATGCCTTCGATGTGCAGCTGCACCTCGAGCGACCGCGACCAGCAGCGATAACACCGCAACCAGGCGCCGACATCGGCAGATCCGCCAAACGCTTCCACCCGCCAGAGTTTAGGCCGATGGGGGGAATCGTGAAGCTCGCATGCAATACCGTATGAAAGCTCGGTTAAGGGCGGCTTGCTGGGGGTAAGGAACTGACACCTCCGTGCCGAAATCGTGTTTCAGAACTTCGGCAGACCATTTTTTTGTTCTTGAAAGGAACTGTTTGATGAAGAACGTTGGATTCGTGGCGCGACTGCTGGCGGTGGCCGCTCTGCTTGCACTCTCGGCCTTTGTCGTCGCCGGTTGTGGTGACGATCAGAAGCAGGACACGGTTTCGGTGGACAGGAGCGAGCAGGCAGCCGGCACCGAGGCCGGACCCAGCAAGCAGTTCGACTCAGGTCAGGCGGTCGGTGAGGCCAAGAAGGTCGTCGTCGACTCCGACGCCGAGATGTCCGCGACCCAGCAGGCCGTGATCAGCCGCATCGGTGCCTTCGGCGACGCCACGGCCAACCAGGACTACAAGAAGCTCTGCAACGACCTGCTCTCGAAGGCCGCCCGCAAGATCGGCGGCGACTGCGAGAAGACCTTCTCCCAGTCGGGTGAGTCGCTGAAGGACTTCAAGATCACGGTCAAGTCGGTGACGGTGGCCAAGGACGGAAAGTCGGCGGTGGCCAAGGTCAGCGTCGAGTCGAACGTCAACAAGACGCCGCAGGCTCAGGACCTTTCGCTGACGAAGGAAGACGGCGACTGGCGCATCCAGATCCTCGGCAACTAGTCGCAGGAGCGACCGCAGCCGCAGCCTGATCTAATCTGCGCCGCGATGAACGCGGCCGCAGGCCAGATCACGACGATTTCCACGACTGACCAGGGCTTCGCCATCGCGACCCTGGTCCTCGTCGTGCTTGCGCTGGGATCGCTGATCACGGCGCACCTGCTCGACCGCGGTGTGCACCCCGTGCGCGACGCCGTCTCCGACTTCGGTGCCGGAGCGCAGCCCTGGCCCTACCGGCTGACCGCTGTCTGGAGCGGCCTCGCCGCGCTGCTGGTCTCCGTGATCATGGCCAACGCGATCTTCCCGCGGCCCACGCTGACGATCCTGCTGCTGCTCGTCTTTGCCGGAACGCGCTGGGCCATCACGATCTTTCCGACCGATCTCGAAGGGGAGGACGCGACCCCGGTCGGCCGTTCGCACCTTGTGCTGGCCGTCGCGGCATTCGCCGCAATCTGTGCGGCCGCCGTCAGCTTTCTTGTGGCCAGCAACGCCGACCCCGTCTGGGAGCCGCGCGGCCTGCAGCTCGTTGTCGTCGGCGTGATGTGCGTGAGCGCCGTCTGGTCGGCCGTCGAGCGCGCACGCGACGGACGCTTCTTCGGGCTGGCCGAGCGCCTGCTCTATCTCGCATTTTTCGCCTGGCTTTCGCTCGTCAGCCTCTACGTGCTGGCGGCCTAGGTGTCTGCGCCCGCCCGGACTGCGGGCGACGCAGAAGACAGTGTTGCTGAAAAGGGCTTTGACGGGCTGCGCCATTAACCTCACACCTCCATGAGGCACTTCAAGCGCATTCTGCTCGGCCTGCTGGCGGTTCTGGTTGTTGTCTCGATCGTCAATCTGACCTTCTTCGGCCTGCCCGACGCGCCGCCGCTGCCTGCCGGCAGCAAGTTTGTCGACGTCGGCGGCAAGCGCATCCACTATGTGGAGCGCGCCGGCAAGGAGCCGGCCGTCGTGATGATCCACGGCCTGCCCGGCACGTGGGGCGACTGGGACGCGGTGGCGGACGAGCTCAAGGGGCGCCGCACGATCAGTATCGACCGGCCCGGTTATGCCTTCTCGAGCGAGGGCTACGTGTCGTTCGAGGACCAGTTGACGATCATCAACGGATTCACCCGCAGGTTGGGCCTCAAGCGCCCGGTCATCGTGGGGCACTCCTACGGCGGGGCGCTGGCGCTGATGTACAGCTTCCGCTTCGCCGGCCAGTATTCGGGCATCGTCGCCGTCGACCCGGCCGTCTCGAGCGAGGACATCCCATTCGTGCGCAAGGCTCAGGCGCGCTTCGTCGCGCTGCTCGAGCTGCCCGTTCTGCACCAGCTCGGGGCGCTCACGAGTTCAAACATCATCCGCCGCAGCTCGGTGGCGATGGGCGGGAAGGAGGCCTTTTCTCCCGACCCTGTGGACACCGACTGGAAGGAGCGCGCGTTGTCACTGAACATGCGCTACCGCGACCTTGAGGCCTGGCAGCGCGAGGTGCTCGACGCGCCCCGGGCGATGCGCACGCTCGTCGACACCCTGCCGCGCATCTTTGCCCCGGTGCAGATCATCCAGGGCCAGGGCGACAAGCTCGTAGCGACCGGCTCGGTGCGCGCCGCGGCCGCGGTGATGCCCAATGCGTCGCTGAAGATCCTCCCCGGCGGTCACATGCAGCCCTACGTCCATGCGGCCGAGGTCGCGGATGCGGTACGCCGCTCGACGCTGCGATGACGGCGATCGTTGTTGTTCTGGGGCTGCTCGCGCTCATTGCGCTCGCGAACCTCATTCTGGGGCGCCTGCCCAAAGCACCGCCTGACGGCGGCGGCATCGTCGAGACCGCCCACGGACCACTGCACTACGTGGAGTCCGTGGGGGAGGGCACGCCGCTGATCTTCATCCACGGGATGCCCAGCACCTGCCGCGAGTTCGACCTCGTGCGCGAGCGCCTGCCCGGCCGACACACGATCGCTTTTGACCGCCCTGGCTATGCGTGGTCGACTGGTGAGCCGCAGGAGTTCTCGCAGCAGCTCGACGCCGTGGTGGAAGCCGCGCGCACCTTGGGCGTTGAGCGCGCCGTCATTGTCGGTCACTCGTTCGGCGGCATGGCGGCGCTGGGCATGGCCATCCGTCACAGCGATTTTGTGGCGGGCCTCCTGCTGTTGGCTCCGGCCGCCGGCGGTTCGCGCGTCGATGAGCGCACGGTGAGGCAGTCGCGCCTGATCCGCAGGCTCGAGTCGCCGGGTCTGCGGCAGCTCGCCGATCTGCTGTTCTTCCGCCTGGCGCGCAAGCACGCCGCCCGCATCGGTGCGCGCGAAGTCTACGGCGAGGCGCGCGAGCTGCGCCTGCAGCGCCGCGTCGCCGAGTCGCTGCTTGGGCGGCACAACAGCGTGCGTGCGCTCGTCGGTGACCGACTGCTCTTCAATGACGCTGAGCGCCTGGTCACAAAGGGTCTCGGACGCATCTCTGCCCCGAGCGTGATTCTCCACGGCGATGCCGACCCGACGGTTCCTGCGCGCAACGCGCGTCGCCTGCACGAGGCGCTCAGCGGCAGCCGGCTGGTCGAGATTGAGGGCGATCACCATCTGCCGACGAAGCGGCCCGAGGCCGTGGTGTCTGCGCTTGCCGAGCTCGAGGCGCGGTAGATTTGCGCCCAACATGAGCTTCGAGATCATCGACACGCGCTTCCAGGAGATCGAGCAGTCGATCGCCTGCCACCGCTACGAGAACGTCCTCATCGACCCCGGACCTGAGTCGTCGTTACACAACGTGATCGACGCGCTGGGCGACATCGTCCCCCAGGCAGTGCTGCTGACCCACGTCCACCTCGACCATGCCGGCGGCACCGGGCGGCTGGTGGAGCACTACCCGGAGCTGCAGGTGTACATCCACGAGGACGGGGTCAGGCACATGGTCGACCCCTCGCGCTTGATCGCCTCCGCCAGCCGCATCTACGGCGACGAGATGGACGCATGGGGCGAGGTGCTGCCGATCCCGGCCGAGCAGGTCCACGGCCTCAAGGACGGTGACGTGATCCATGGTTTCAAGGCCATCCATACGCCCGGCCATTCCGGCCATCACATGGCCTTCCTGCACCTCGAGACCGAGTATGCGCTGGTCGGCGACCTCGTCGGTCAGATGATCCACCCGCACGACCTGCGCGTGATCTCGACGCCGCCACCAGAGGTCGACATCGAGGCATGGCTTGCATCGCTCGACAGGTTGGCAGAGCACGACCCGATGCCCTCAACCCTGGGGCTCACACACTTCGGCAGGGTGCCGGATGTACTCGACGCGATCATGAATGCCAAGCTCGAACTGCGCCGCCTGGCCGATCTTGCACGCGACGGCAGCGAAGAGGACTTCATGGCCGATTTCGGTCGGCAGCTCGAGCGCGTCTCACCCGAGGTCGCCGAGTCGATCACCGGGGCGCTACCAGCGGCCTTCAACTACGCGGGCCTTGCGCGCTACTGGCGGAAGAAGGCCGAAGCGGAGGCCGCCGCAGCGGACGCGGCCGGCGCAGCCGACGCAGCCTAGGGGACGACGTGGCTACGAAGACGATCGAGAAGCCGGCGGTGCGCGGCCCGGGCGC
>JBIQMF010000049.1:910-8903 GCA_044463545.1 Solirubrobacterales bacterium | reverse complement strand
GTGCGGCGGCGACGCTTCGTAGAGTTGTGTGCCGATGGGAGAGCCTGAGCAGCAACCGTTGGTCGACCCGGCAGTGGCCGAACGCGTGATCGCGGCCGCGCTGAAGAACGGCGGCGACTTCGCAGAGCTTTTTGCCGAGCGCCGGCACGGGCTCACGGTGCAGTTCGACGACGGCCGCCTCGAAGGCGCCAGCGACGGGTCGGCCGAGGGCGTCGGTGTACGTCTCGTCGTCGACGACGCCACCTACTTCGGCCACGTCGATTCGCTTGCCGAAACCGACCTCGTGCAGCTGGGCCAGTCGCTGGCGCAGGCCGCGAGTTCTGCGCCCGCGGACGGCGCCACGCTGGCTCGGGCCGCGCGTGTGCAGCCGCAACAGGTGCTCGAGCGACCCGAGGCTGTTGAGCTTGGGCGAAAGATCGAATTGCTGCGCGCCTGCGACGAAACCGCGCGCGCGGCCGGCGCTGAGGTTTCGCAGGTTTCGATCGGCTACGGCGAGAACCGCCGCACGGTCGAGGTCTACAACTCCGAAGGTCTGGCCACGGGTGACGATCGCATCCGCGTGCGGCTGGCCGCACAGGTCGTGGCCGCGCGCGACGGCCGGATCGAGAACGGCACCGAGACCCTGGGCGGCCATGTCGGCTATGAGTTGCTGCGTGAGAATCCGACGCGCATCGCCGAGTCGGCCGCGCGCAAGGCTCTGACTGCGCTCGACGCCGTCGCCGCACCGGCCGGGGAGCTGCCGGTCGTCGTCGGCAACGGTTTCGGCGGCGTACTGCTGCACGAGGCCGTCGGCCACGGTCTCGAGGCCGACGCGGTGCAGAAGGGTGCCAGCGTCTACGCAGGACGCATCGGCGAGCAGTTGGCGCCGGACTTCGTCTCGGCATTTGACGACGGGCGCAAGCCGGGCGAGTGGGGGACCGATGGCATCGACGACGAGGGCATGCGGACGCAGCAGACCTCGATCATCGAGGGCGGCGTCCTGACCTCATTTCTGTACGACCGCAGGAGCGCTGCGCGCGACGGCGTCGTGGCGACCGGCAACGGCCGCCGCGAGTCGTTTCGTCACCTCCCGGTGCCGCGCATGACCAACACCTACTTTGCCCCGGGCAGCAGCAGCGTCGACGAGCTGATCGCCGCCGCCGGCGACGGCTTCTACGCCGTGTCCTTCGGCGGCGGGCAGGTCGAGCCGGCCACGGGCGACTTCGTCTTCGGCGTCTCCGAGGGTTACCTGATCGAGAACGGCGAGATCACCAGGCCCGTGACGGGCGCCACCTTGACCGGAAACGGTCTCGCGGTGCTCAAGCAGATCGAGGGAATCGCGGCAGACCTCGAGCTGGCCACCGGCTATTGCGGCAAGGCGGGGCAACGCGTCCCGGCCGGTGTCGGCCAGCCCCACGTGCTTCTGCGCTCGATCACGGTTGGGGGTACAAAGGCGTGAGCGACGCGGTCAGTAGTGCTGCCGCCCGTGCCCTGGAGTTGGCGCTCGACGCCGGCGCAGTGGCCGCCGAGGCCTTTGGGCAGGACGACCACTCGGTCGAGGTCCGCGTGTTCGACGGAGCAGTCGAGAGTCTCACCGAGGCCGGCAGCCGCGGGGTCGGCGTACGCGCCTTCGCCTCTGAAGGTCGTTCCGGCTATGCCTATGGCACCTCGCTCGAGGAGGAGCAGCTGGCAGCGCTGGCGCAACGCGCGCTGGCGCTGGCCGAGGCATCAGACCCCGACGAGTACGGCGGGCTTCCCGAGAAAGGTGGCAGTGCCGATGCGGGAGAGCTTGTGGCGGCAGACTTCGGCGACTGGGGCACGGCCGACAAGGTCGAGCTGGCGCTCAACGTCGACAGCGCGGCGCGCGGGTTCGACACGCGCATAAGCCAGGTCGAACAGACGCTCTACGCAGATGAGCGCTCGCGCGTGGCGATCGCGTCTTCCAACGGATTCTGTGGCGACTACGAGACGACCGGTGCCTACGCCTGGACGAGTGCCTTCGCCGGCGAGGGCGAGGACCTGATGACCGGCATGGGGCTCGGCATCGCGCGCGGCCCGGCCGGGCTCGACGCCGCCGCCATCGGGCGCGAGGGCGCTGCGCGGGCGGTCGAGATGATCGGGGCCCGCCGCACCGAGCCGCGCAACGCCCCGATCGTGCTCGATGAGTTCACGGCGGCCAGCTTCATCGGCGTGGCCGCGGCCGCCCTCTCGGGCGAGGCCATGCTGCGCGGGCGATCACCGTTTGTCGGGCGCGAGGACGAACTCGTGGCTTCAGAGCTGCTGCGCCTGACCGACGACGGCCTCGTCGCCGGTGGCCCGGCAAACGCCCCCTTCGACGGGGAGGGCGTAGCCCAGCAGCGGACGCCGCTGATCGTCGCCGGTCGCGTCGAGAACTTCCTCTACGACACGCGTACGGCGCGCGAGGCCGGGCGCAGCAGCACGGGCAACGCAAAGCGCTCATATCGCTCAAGTCCGTCTCCGGGCCCGACCAATCTGACCGTCGCGCCCGGCGACTCCACCCTCGAGGAGCTCATCGCGGCCGCCGGCGACGGCCTCTACGTGACCAATGTCGTGGGCCTGCATTCCGGCGTCAATCCGGTGTCCGGCCAGTTCTCGGTCGGTGCCAGCGGGATCGAGATCCGCGACGGCAGACTGGGCCGACCGGTGCGCGAGGCGACGATTGCGAGCGACCTCTTGAGCATGTTGCGCGGGCTGCGCGGCATCGGCCGTGAGCAGCGCTGGATCCCCTTCGGCGGCACGATTCTGACCGGCCCGCTGCTGGTCGAAGAGATGACGATCGCCTGAGCGTCGCGGGCGCGCCGTCGACGCGCGGTGGCCATATAGCACGAAAAAGGGACGACTTTCCGCGCAAACCCGCATGAATCCTGCATGTTCCGCCGCAGCGGGAGTTACGTTTGCCAGCGAATCCAACCGTATCCCTCTTGAGGAGGAACCGTGACAAAGCAGGAATTCATCAACCAGGTCAAGGAAAAGACGGATCTCACCGCAGCCGATGCGCAGCGTGCCGTCGACGCCGTGCTCGACACGATCTCCGAGACGCTCAAGCGTGGCGGCGAGGTGAGCTTCACCGGCTTCGGGAAGTTCAGCGTCTCGCAGCGCAGCGCGCGTCAGGGCGTCAACCCGCAGACCGGTGAGACGATCCAGATCAAGGCCAGCAAGGTGCCGAAGTTCTCGGCCGGCGCAAAGCTCAAGCAGACTGTCAAGGGCGGCTGATCAACACCTCCCCGCAGTCTTTTGGCGACCGACTCGCAGCGCTCGTTGAAGAACGGCAGAGTCAGCTCGTTCTCGGCCTCGATCCCGACCCGGCGAAACTCTGGGATCTGGCGGGGCAGACAACTGGCGCTGCAGAGAAGGTTGCTGATCCGGCGCCCGCAGAACCCATCGAGGGTCAGCGGGCGACCGGCGGGGCGCCGACGCCAGACGGAGAACTTCCGTCGGAGTCGGCTGCCCGGGCAGTTTCCGCGCACTGCCGCGCAGTGATCGCAGCCGTCGGCGCCCAGTGCGTCGGCGTGAAGCTGCAACTGGCTTGTTTTGAACGGCTCGGCGCGCCCGGACATCGGGCACTCGCCGAGACCGTTCAGAGCGCCAAAGAACACGGCCTGATCGTGATTGCCGACGGCAAGCGCGGTGACGTGCCGGTTACGGCCAAGGCGTACGCGCAGGCGCTCTTCGGCTCGACCCCCAGCCCCTGGGGAGACGTTCCCGGGCTTGGCGCCGACGTCGCAACAGTCAATCCGTTGCTGGGCGAAGACTCGGTCGAGCCGTTCGTCGAGTCGGCCCACGCACACGGGGCGGGGGTCTTCCTGCTCGTGCGTACTTCAAACCCCGGCGCCAAGGACATCGAAGACCTCGTGGTCGAGGGCTCGGGGGGCCAGAGCGTCAGCGACCGGCTGGCGGCGATGGTTGAACGCATCGGAGCGAGTGTTGTCGGCCAGCAAGGACTCTCCTCGCTGGGGGCGGTCGTCGGCGCGACCGAGCCGGCGCACCTCGGACGGTTGCGCGCGGCGATGCCGCACGCCGTCCTCCTGATCCCCGGCGTGGGCGCACAGGGTGGAAAGGTCGAAGACCTCGGCCCCGCCTTCAGCGCCGGGCGCGCCTCGGCGCTCATCACCGTTTCGCGCGCGCTCGTGAACGCCTGGGAGACGACCGGTGGTGCGCACATGGAAAGCGCACGCGTGGCCGCCGAAGAGCTGCGCAGCGCCATCTGGTCAGTCTCAGCCTGAGCACCGGCGCCCGCACCGCACGGCCCGCCATCGTCAGAATCAAGCCGACCGCCGCGGCCGTCAAGCTCTGTGAGAGGAGCCGACGTGCAGCCCGCGACGATCACCACAGCAGGGCAGGCACCGACCGTCGTGTCGGGGTCGGTCTGTGTGCGGTTCGGCTGCCACGAGGGCCGCTACGTCTACGCCACCGAGGCTGCCGCCGCCAGCGAAGCCCTGGCCTGGGTGCTCGACGCGGCGACACGCACCCCGATGTCGCAGGGGCCGTCGGTCGGGATCGACATCGAGACGACTTCGCTGGCCCCGCAGGACGGCCGCGTGCGCCTCATCCAGGTTGCTGCCGGCGGGCGCTGCGCCGTGCTCGACTGTTTCGCCTTTGACGCCTTCGCCGAACTGCGGCGCGCCAGCGCCGACCAGGGAATCAGCTGGATCGCCCACAGCGCTGAGTTCGAGCAGCGGTGGCTGGGGCGTCACGCCGGTTGGACGCTGACGCCGATGTTCGACACGCGCTGGGTCTTCGTGCGTGAGCGCGCAAGGCGCACCGGCGCCTTCATGCCGCGCGGCAGCAATCTGGCCCATGTCTGTCACGAACTGTTGGGTTTTGAGCTCTCCAAGGAGCAGCGACTCTCCGACTGGTCGGCAGCCTCGCTGACGCCGGCGCAGGTCGAGTACGGGGCGCTCGACGCGCTGGTGCTCGAGCCGCTGCGTCGGAGGCTCGAGGCCGACGCACTCGAGTTCGGTTGGACGGCCGAGATCGCCGCCGCGGCCGAACGCTCGCTGGCCGAGGCTGCAAGATTCAGCTGATTTGCAGGGATTGTCGGCTGGAACGGCGATTGCAGACCGCTCCGTGCGTGGCCGGTGCACGGGTATGATCGGCCGAACATGGCAGAACCCCTGAAGAACAGCGGCAGAGAGCGCCCCGCAGGCTCGGGCGCGCGTCCGGACGACTCACGCAAGGCCGCGCCCGATTCCCGTGATGCGGGCCGCGGTTCGGCGGCAGGTGCGCGTCCCACGGCTTCGCGCGCAGAGCGCTCAGGGCGCGCTGCGGGGGCCAGGCCCGCTGCAGGGTCGAGTCGTTCCGGCGGGCGCAGCGCCGGTCCTGCCAGCGCCAGAGAGGGCTCACGCGGTCAGTCTTCGGGCGCGCGTCCGCGGCGTCCACAGCAGGTGCAGGCCGGCTCCGGCGCGCGTCTGCTGGCGCCCTTGGCGCTGGTGATCTGCGCCATCGCGGTCTTCGTCGTGCTGACCAGTCAGGACGACGGCGGCTCGACGGCCGAGCCGGTCTCGGCCGGGTCCGCGCAGTCTTCGAGCGCCAGCTCCGAGAAGCCGACATCGAGCAGCAGCGGACCGCGGCGGTCGAGCTACACGGTGAAGGCCGGCGACAGCTTCTCGGCCATTGCCGAGGCACAGGGCGTCGACATCGCCACCCTGCAGGAGCTCAATCCGGACGTCGACCCGCGCGCGCTGCAGCCCGGCCAGAAGCTGAAGCTCAAGGAGTGATGACAGCCCAGCCGTCGCCCGCCGCAGGGGCACCGAAGGTGCCGGGCCTGCGCGGGGCTCTCGCCTCGTTGCTCTGCCTGTTGCTCGGCGTCCTGCTGGTCGCTGCGCTGCTGGGGGCCAGTGCGGCGTCGGCCGACGAGCCGGTCGTGCGCACCCTCAGCGACGAGACCGTCAGCGTCGAGCCACCGCGCGCCCCGCGCGGGATCCGCGCCCGTACGGCGATCGTGATCGACGCCGGCAACGGCGTGCAGCTGTGGGGCCGCAGCGCCAACCGCCGCACGCTGATCGCCAGCACCACGAAGATCATGACGGCGCTGGTCGCGATCGACCGCACGCAGCCCGAAGAGGTGCTCGTGTCGAGTGGCTACCAGGGCGGCGCGGGAGAATCTCTGCTCGGCCTCAAGCCGGGCGAGCGGATGACGGCGCAGGACCTCATCCTCGGTCTCATGCTCGAGAGCGGGAATGACGCTGCCGACACCTTGGCGCTGCGCACGGCAGGCACGCGTGCACGATTTGTCGCCGACATGAACCGTCGCGCGCGGCACATGGGTCTGCCCAACACGCGCTTCGCCAACGCCATCGGACTCGACGACCGCAACAACTATTCGAGCGCCAGCGACCTCGCCCAGCTCGCGCGTGCGGCGCTGCGCGTGCCGCGCTTCGCCAGCGTCGTGAAGCGACCGGCAGCGACGCTGCAGAGTGGGGAGAGGGTTCGCCGCATCGTCAACCGCAACCCGCTGGTAGCGCGTCACAGGTGGGTCAACGGCGTCAAGACGGGACACACGATGGCGGCCGGCTATCTGCTCGTGGCCTCGGCGACCAAGCACGACGCCGACGTCATCTCGGTCGTCACGGGCGAGCCGTCCGAGGCCGCGCGTGAAGACGACTCGACGGCGCTCCTGCGCTTCGGGCGTGCCCACTTTGCCAGCGTCGAGCCGGTCGCCACACGAAAGCCGCTGGCGGCGCTGCCGGTCGACTACCAGGACATCGCAGCGCACCTCGTGGCCCGGGAGTCGGTCAAGCTGGCGGCGCGGGACGGACAAGCGGTGACGGTGCGGCTGACGGCGCCGCGATCGATCCGCGGCCCGCGCAGCAAGGGCGAGGTCGTCGGCGAGGCCGTCGTGCTGCGCGACGGCGAGCAGCTGGCAAGGGTGCCCGTGGCGCTGGCCGAAAGCATCCCCAAGGCGCCGGTCACGGCCGTCATGCTGCACCACCTCGAGCTCGTCCTGCCGTGGCTCCTGCTCTTGATCGCGCTGCTGCTGCTGGCGACATATTTCGTGCGGCGGTCAAAGAGTCGGACAGGCCGCCCGCGTTTCGTGGGATAATCCCCCCGAGATTTTCGGGCCGCCTCAGACTGGGGAGTCTGTCGCAGGCCGGGACAACGACGATGATCATCACGGTCACACTCAACGCAGCAATCGACAACACGCTGTCGGTACCGCACTTTCGCCTGGGCGCGCGTCACCGTGCCGTCGACAAGCGCGCGGCCGCGGGAGGCAAGGGCATCAACGTCGCCCGCGCGCTCAAGTGCCTCGGCCAGCCGGTGATCGCCACGGGTTTCGCCGGCGGGGTCACGGGGACCCGCATCATCGAGTACCTGACCGGGGAGTCCGTGCTCAACGACTTTGTCCGCATCGGTGAGGAATCGCGAACGTCGACCGTGTTGATCGACCCGACGACGGGTGAACAGACCGAGATCAACGAGCACGGACCGCGCGTCAGCGAGGCCGAGCTCGAGCTCTTCCGCGAGAAGCTGATGTACCTGGCCCCGGGGGCCGACATCTGCGTGATCGCCGGATCGATGCCACGCGGCATCGGGCAGGAGTTCTACGCCGAGCTCGTGGCCGGGCTGCGCAAGGCCGGCGTCGTCACCCTCGTCGACGCCGAGGGGGACGTGATGCTGAGCGCGCTGCGTGCCGAACCCGACATGATCGCGCCCAACGTGCTCGAGACCGAAGAGCTCGTGGGTCGCGAGTTCTCCGGCGACGAGGACATGGCCACGGCCCCGTCAGAGCTGCGCGCGCTGGGCGCCCACGACGCCATCGTGACGACCAGTGACGGCTGCTGGGCGCTGCTCGAAGAGGACCCCGAGGTCACCCTGCACGTGCGCGCGCCAGAGCTCGACCCGATCACGACGGTCGGTTCGGGAGACGCGCTGGTGGCCGGAATGGTCAGCGCGCGCTACATCGGGTTGACCGGCGAGGCGGCGCTGCGCTACGCGGTCGCCTGCGGTGCAGAATCGACGCAGCACTTCGGCGCCGGCACGCTCGACCGCG
>JBIQMF010000049.1:0-900 GCA_044463545.1 Solirubrobacterales bacterium | reverse complement strand
GCTCGTCGATCGCATCGAAATCGACTCGTTCCGCCGCCCGGTACTTTCCTGACACGGCGTTTTCCGGCGCTTTGCAGGAGCTTTTGCCCCGGCGCAAAGCCGCTCCAGAACTGCCGATCTGTGCCGTCTGTGCCGTTGGTAACGTAGACGGATGAAGCCCCGTTTGTCGGAACCTGCCGACAACCCCAATCATTCTCTGAGGTACCCATGGAAGTAGAGATCGGCCGCGGTAAGAAAGGTCGTCGCGCATACGGCTTCGACGACATCGCAATCGTCCCCTCGCGAAGGACGCGAGACCCTGACGACGTCGACATCTCCTGGACCCTCGGTCCCTACCGCTTTGAGTTGCCGCTGCTGGGTTCTGCGATGGACGGTGTGATCTCGCCGAAGACGGCCGGGATCATCGGCAAGCTCGGCGGGCTCGGGGTGCTCAACCTCGAAGGCATCTTCAGTCGCTACGAGAACGCCGAGGAGAAGCTCGACGAGATCGCCACGCTGTCCCCCGAGGTCGCCACTGCCGAGATGCAGAAGATCTACGAGGAGCCGGTGAAGGCCGAGCTGATGGCGCAGCGCATCCGCGAGATCAAGGAACAGGGCGTCGTCGCAGCGGCTTCCCTGACGCCGCAGAAGGTTCGCGAGTACTACGAGGTCGCGCTCGAGGCCGGGCTCGACATCCTCGTGATCCAGGGCACCGTGATCTCGGCAGAGCACGTCTCGACCACCTCCGAGCCGCTCAACCTCAAGGAGTTCATCGCCGAAGTCCCGGTGCCCTGTGTGCTGGGCGGCTGCGCCTCCTACTCGACGGCGCTGCACCTCATGCGCACCGGTTGTGTCGGGGTGCTCGTCGGCGTCGGTCCCGGCGCCGCCTGCACCACCCGCGGCGTTCTGGGTGTCGGGGTC
>JBIQMF010000048.1:0-9070 GCA_044463545.1 Solirubrobacterales bacterium | reverse complement strand
CAGGTGCAGGACGGCGTTGGTCGAGCCACCGCTCATGCAGACGGCCGTGATCGCATTCTCGATCGACTCCTTGGTGATGAGCTGGCGCGAGGTGACCCCGCGCTTGAGCACGTCGACGACCATGCGTCCGGCGGCCTCAGCGACTTCGCGGCGAGCGCCTGCCTCTGCCGGCACCATCGCGCTGCCGGCCGGCGAGATGCCCATGACCTCGAAGGCCATGGCCATCGTGTTGGCCGTGAACTGTCCGCCACAGGCACCGGCACCCGGCGAGGCGACGTTCTCGAGCTCGGTCAGCTGCTCGTCGGTCATCTTGCCGGCGGCGTGCGCGCCGATGGCCTCGAAGACGTCCTGGATCGAGACGTCCTCGCCGTGCAGCTGTCCCGGAAGGATCGAGCCGCCGTAGAGCATCACGCTGGGGATGTCGAGGCGTGCCAGCGCCATCACGGTCCCGGGGATCGTCTTGTCGCAGCCGGAGATGGCGATCACGGCGTCGAAGGCGTGGCCGCGGCTGACGACTTCGATGCTGTCGGCGATCACTTCGCGACTGACGAGCGAAGAGCGCATGCCCTCGTGACCCATCGTGATGCCGTCAGAGACGGCGATCGTGTTGAACTCCATCGGCGTCGCGCCGGCGGCGCGAATGCCGTCCTTGACTGCCTTCGACACCACGCGCAGGTGGAAGTTGCAGGGCATCACCTCGGTCCAGGTGTTGGCAATTCCGATGACGGGCTTCTGCAGCGCTTCGTCGTCGAAACCGATCCCCTTGAGGTAGGCGCGGGCGGCGGCGCGGTCGGCCCCGTCCAGTAGCAGTCGGCTGTTGTGGCGTGTGTCGAAGTCAGCGGTCATGACCGCCGATCTTAGTCACGCCCCCGCTGGGCGAGTTGTTCGTACTGCCCCGAGGCGGTCCGCTGCAGCACCCCGCGCAGCTCGAGTGCGCCCAGCAGGCGCATGATCTCGCGTGGCTCGATCTGGGGCAGCGCCTCCGCCAGCGAACGGGCGTCGCGCGCGCCCGCGGCGAGCTGCGCCAGCAGTTCTTCCTCGTGCTCGCCGGAAGCCGCGTGCTGGCCGAGCTGCTCCTGACAAGGCCCGCATACGCCCAGCGCGGCGGTCACGTCATCGATCGAGCGGATGGGCAGGATTCCGACCTCGCCGAGCAGCGCGTTGGGCCCGGCGCTCATCGGGCTCGTGACGGGCCCTGGCACGACGCCGACCAGCGTGTCGAGCTCCTCGGCAAAGCCGACGGTGTGGCGCGCCCCGGAGTTCTCAGACCCCTCTACGAAGACGGTGATGTCGGCGAGCCCGGCGATGATGCGGTTTCTGGAGACGAAGCTCCAGCGCCGCGCTTCGACCCCGCAGGGCGACTCCGAAACGACCGTGCCGCTGTCGAGGATCTGCTCGTGGAGCAGTCGGTGCGAGCGCGGATAGGGACGTTCGACCCCGCCCGCCAGCACGGCGATCGTCCTGCCGCCGCCCTGCAGGGCGCCGCGGTGCGCCGCGCCGTCGATCCCCAGAGCCATGCCACTGACGACGGTGATGCCTGCCGCTGCAGCGTCGCGCGCCAGCTGGTAGGCAACCTCGCGTCCGTAGGCCATCGCGCGCCTTGCCCCGACGACGGCGACGGCCGGCCGCTGGCCGAGGTCGCTGATGAGCGAGCGTCGGCCCAGCCCATGCAGCACATGCGGCACGTCGGCGGCGTTCTCGAACTGCGTGAGCCGAGCCGGAAAGTCGGCGTCGTGCTGACAGATCGTCCAGAGACCCTCCGGCGCGCCCGCACGTTGGCCGGCTGTTGCCGCAGCGCCTGCGGCGATCCGGTCGAGCTCGTGGCGCACGCGCTCTGCCCCGGCGCCCTGCGCCTCGAGGCGCTCGACGGCGCCGGCCCTCGCCGCGGCGGCGGCGGTGCAGTGTTCGCAGGCGCTCAGCGCGACGCCTCCACCGCGCGATAGGACAGCGCCTCCGCCAGGTCGTCGGCCGTTATCTCGTCGCGCTCGTCGAGATCGGCGATCGTGCGAGCCACGCGCACGCAACGGTCATATCCGCGTAGCGAGATGGCGTCGCGCATGTAGGCGTCCCTCAGGATCTGCTGCTCGGGCTCGAGCAGTTTGATCAGCCGCCGTGTCTGCGCGCCGTCGAGCTGGCCGTTGCAGTGCGCGGGTATCGCGCTGTAGCGGCTGGCCTGCCTGCGACGCGCCAGCTCGACGCGCCTGCGTACCGTGGCCGAGTCGGTCAACGGCCCGGCCTCGACCTCGGCCGCCGTGGGGCGGTCGACGCGGCAGTGCAGGTCAAAGCGGTCGAGCAGCGGTCCCGAGAGTTTGCGTTCGTAGCGCATGACCTCGGCCGCAGAGCAGCGGCAGCGGTTGCCGCCCTGCCCGCAAGGGCAGGGATTGGTCGCCGCCACGAGCATGAAGCGGGCCGGATACACATTTGTGCGCTGCGAGCGCGTGACGCTGACCTCGCCGGATTCGAGCGGCTGGCGCAACGACTCGAGCGTGCGCGTGGAGAACTCGGCCAACTCGTCGAGGAAGAGCACGCCGTTGCTGGCCAGGGTGATCTCTCCGGGTGTCGGCACCGTACCCCCGCCGACGAGGCCCGGTGCGCTGATCGTGTGGTGCGGCGCGCGGAACGGACGCGTGCGCGCGAGGCCGTCGACGGGCAGATTGCCGGCCACGCTGTGCGTGCGCGTGACCTCGAAGGCTTCGGCCTCGCTCATCTGCGGCAGGATTGAAGGCAGCCTCCTTGCCAGCATCGTCTTGCCGCAGCCGGGCGGGCCGACAAAGAGCACGTGGTGCCCGCCGGCCGCAGCGATCTCGAGTGCGCGCTGGCTGAAGACGTGCCCGCGCAGGTCTTTGAGGTCGGGCGCACCCGACGCCGGCGAACCCGCCGAGCGCTCCGGAATCTCGGCCCAGTCGCCGCGTGCCACGGCCGCGAGATCGCTGACGCGACCCACCGGCGCGACGACGTCGCGCCCGGCCAGCGCAGCTTCGCGAGCGTTGGCCAGCGGCACGACGAGCGTCGCCACGCCGTCGAGCGCGGCGGCCTCGGCCATCGCGATGGCGCCGCGTACAGGGTGCACAGACCCGTCCAGCGACAGCTCGCCGACGAGGGCGCTGCGCTCGAAGGCGGCGCCTTCCAGTTGCCCGCTGGCCAGCAGGATGGCGAGTGCGATCGCGAGGTCGAAGCCGGGGCCGGCCTTGCGCAGGTCGGCCGGCGCGAGGTTGACGGTGATGCGGCGTTGCGGAAACTCGAAGCCGTCGTTGAGCAGCGCGGCGCGAACGCGCTCGCGCGCCTCGCGCACGGCGGTGTCGGGCAGGCCGACGACCGAGAAGGCCGGCAGCCCGCTGCGGATGTCCACCTCGACGGTCACGCGCCGCGCCTGGATCCCGTCGATCGTGTAGGTCGTCGCCTTGGCCAGCATGGCCCAGACGATGCCGCAAGCCGTGTTGCGATTCAAGACCGCTTCGTAAAAACTCAGCGACGCCGACGTGACAATCCTCGCGCGGCTGGCGTCGTCGCCACAGCGTGCGCCAATTGTCACCGAATCGTGGCCGGATTGTCACCTTCCGGTCTTGATCCGTCACGCGGCTGCTGGCAGGCTCGGGTCATGAACGACGCGCACCCAGAAGACCGTCGCAGGGGTGTCGGCCAACGCGGCGAGGAGCTCGTACGCAGGCACGTCACCGGAATCGGCTGGCAACTCGTCGACCACAACGTGCGTTGGCGCGAAGGCGAGCTCGACCTCATCGCGCTCGACGGCAACACGATCGTCTTCGGCGAGGTCAAGACGTTGGTGGCGCGTGGCGACGCCGGCAGACCCGGCTTCTCCCCCTTCGAGTCGATCACCGGCCGCAAGCAGGCGCAGATCCGGCAGCTGGCCAAGCGCTGGCTGGCCGATGAGCTGGGCCGCGGCGCCTATCGCATCGAGCGCCGCTTCAACTTCCTGCGCTTCGACGCCTTCGCCGTGACGCTCGACGGCGATGGACGACTGCTCGAGCTCGAACACCTCGAAGACGCATTCTGACCCTGTGGCCTGGGGCCTCAGGCCGGGGCAGGTCGTGCAGCTCAGGCGGCCAGTTCGAACTGCTCGTAGGCAGTCGAGGCGAAGGAGCGGCGGTGGATTGCCGTCGGGCCGTGCTGGGCGATGGCTGCGCGGTGCGTCTCGGTCGAGTAGCCGACGTGCTGGTCGAAGGCGTACTCAGGAAAACGCTCAGCCACGGCGTGCATGTAGCGGTCACGCGACACCTTGGCGATGATCGACGCCGCGGCGACGGCCGTGCTCGTGGCGTCGCCCTTGACCACAGCCTCGACCGGCTGGTCGACGCCGAAGGGCATGTAGCCGTCGCTGAGCCGCGCCGCCTGGCTGTCGCCGGCCATGCGCACGAGTGCCGAGCCCAGACAGTGCAGGTTGGTGCGGTGCAGGCCGTAGGCGTCGATGTAGGCGGCCGAGCGCGAGATCACGGCCACAGCCGAGGCCAGCCGCGTGATCTCGGCGAAGAGCTCGGAGCGGCGGTCGGGCGAGAGCTTCTTCGAGTCGTTGAGCGCCGCGAGCACCGAGAGGTCGGTCGCGCTCAAGGTGCTGTAGTCGAAGATCACACCGGCGGCGACGATCGGACCGGCCAGACAACCGCGACCGGCTTCGTCGGTCCCGGCCACGCGCTCGGCGCGCGAGCGGTCGAACTCGATCATCTGACTCCCCTGCATGCGCCAGAAAAACTACCGGCGGGCGCGGCGGCAGCCGCGCCGGTGCCACGTTGTCGCCGGCCGTCTAGAGCCCGCCGATGCGGTTCAGCGGCCAGTATGTGGCGAAGGCTTTGCCGACGATGTTTGAACGGTCGACGGGCCCCCAGAAGCGACTGTCGTCGCTGTTGTTGCGGTTGTCACCCATCATGAAGTACTTGTCCGGCGGGATCGTGAACTCGCGCGAGAAGGTGCAGGTCGGCCGGAAGGTGCTGTCGTTGTCGCAGGAGTCCTCCTGGCTCACATACGGCTCGTCGAGTTTCTCGCCGTTGATGTAGGCGTGTCCGCGCACGATCTTGATGCGGTCGCCGGGCAGGCCCACGACGCGCTTGATGTAGGCCTGACTCTGGGCACCGGGCACGGCCTCGGGGCAGGCCATCGAGCCGCGTGCTGAAGTGCCGTCGATGTCGATCTCCTCGGGGTGCGACACGTAGACCTGCTCCGGCGGCCCGAAGGTGTCGCCGGGCTCGATCCCGCACTGCATGATCTCGGCGCCGGGAGGCGGGTGGAAGACGACGACGTCGCCGCGTTCGGGGGTGCCGAAGCGCCCCTCGATGCGGTTCACGAGCACGCGCTGTTTGACCTCCAGCAGCGGATACATCGAGAGGCTCGGAATCTTGTACGGCTTGACCAGCAGCCACTGGATGAAGAACGCGAAGGCAAGCGCCGAGACGACGATGATCACCGTCTCAAGGACGGGGTTCAGCTTCTTCTTCTCGGGGGTCTCGTTGGTCGTCAAGGTGCATTCCTGCCCGCGGGCGCTGGGACTCTATCCACCGCGCGCCTCAGGGCGTGCCGATGCGCGTCGGCGGCCAGTAGCTGAAGACGACCTCTCCGATCATGTTCTCGGCCTTCACCGGCCCCCAGAAGCGGCTGTCGTAGCTGGCCCCGTCGTCGCGGTTGTCGCCCATCATGAAATAGTGGCCGGGCGGGATCTCGACTTCGGTCGGGAAGTTGCAGTCACTCTCGATGGCGCGCTGGTCGGCGCAGTCGTTGCCCGGGTCCACGTAGGGCTCATCGATGCGGCGTCCGTTGATGAGCACGCGGCCGCGCTCGATCGCGATGCGCTCACCGGGGAGTCCGACCACGCGCTTGACGTATGCCTCGTCAGTACGGCCGGGCGCCGGCAGGGGGCAGACCATCTTGACGTCCGAGACCTCTTCGCTTCCGTCACGATAGACGCGACCCGCGCCGAAGCGGTCGCCGTCCTGCAGCGCGCACTCGGGGTCGCCGTCGGCGCCGCCGGGCGGGTCGAAGACGAGGATGTCGCCGCGCTGGGGCGACCCGAAGTGGTTGTCGAGGCGATTGACGAGGATGCGCTGCCCGATCTTGAGCGTCTGCAGCATCGACTCACTGGGGATGCGGTAGGGCTTGGCCACGAAGGCCTGGATGAGCAGCGCCAGGCCTACGGCCACGGCGACGATCACGAGGACCTCGATCAGCGATCCTGCGCCGGACCCTTCGGGTTCAGCTGGGGGCCGACCAGCGCTCGACATCGGCCAGCCGGCTCAGCTTCAGGAGCCTGCGGACTCTTCGGCTGCGTCGTCGCCGGAAGCATCCCCTGAGGACTGCTCGGCGGCCTCGGCCTCGGAACCGGCCTCGGCTTCAGCCGGCGCCTCGGCGTCGGCGGCGTCAGATTCTGCGGCTGCGGCTTCCTCGGCCTTGGTCTCCTCGGCCTTGGTCTCCTCGGCCGCGGTCTCCTCAGCCTCGGGTGCTTCAGTCGCGGCTTCTGCAGCTGCGTCCTCGGCCGCGGCGTCGGTGCCCTCAGGCGTCGCCTGGTCCTCTGCGACCTCGTCGCTCGCCGGCACCAGCTCTGCTTCGTCCTGCGAGCCCTCGGCGTCGTAGGCACCTGCGGCCTCGGCGTCGAGCCGCGCCTGCTCCTGCGGCGTCCATGCGCGCTCACGCACACGCGCGCGCTTGCCGACACGGTCGCGCAGGTAGTACAGCTTGGCGCGCCGCACCTCACCGCGGGCCGCGACCTCGATCTTCTCGATCTTGGTCGAGTGCACGGGGAACGTGCGCTCCACGCCGACACCGAAGCTCTGCTTGCGCACCGTGAAGGTCTCGCGTGCGCCGCTGCCCTGACGCTTGATCACGATGCCCTCGAAGACCTGGGTACGACGGCGGGTGCCCTCGATCACCTGGAAGTGGACGCGGACGCGGTCGCCCGGACCAAATTTCGGATGACGCTTGATCTGCGCCTTCTCAAGCTTGTCGATGATCGTGCTCATGGGGATACCTGTCGTGAAAAGTTTCTGTACTGCGAGGGATGCGTCCGGAAGTGTCGTCCGGATCGGCCGGTCGTGTCCCGGCACAAAACGGGCACGAGCGCCGGCTCGTGCCGCATCAAGCGCGCAGATGGTAGCTAATCCGCCAGATTCCGGCCCTGGCGGCGCAACTCCGACTGCTGGCGTCGCCAGCGCTCGATCGCGCCGTGGTTTCCCGACAGCAGCACCTCGGGGACGCCGTGCCCGCGCCACTGCTCGGGACGCGTGTAGTGCGGATACTCGGGTGCGCCGTCGAGTTCTGCCGAGAACGACTCCTCGCGCGCGCTGCGCTGATCGCCGTGGGCCTCGGGCAGCTTGCGCGTGACGGCGTCGATCAGGACCATCGCCGCGAGTTCGCCGCCGGAGAGCACGTAGTCGCCGATCGAGACGACGTCGGTGGCGAAGTGGTCGTGCACCCGCTGGTCGAAGCCCTCATAGCGGCCACAGAGGATCGTCAACGCGTCGCAGCCGGCAAGCTCCTCGGTCATCGGGTCATCGAGCCTGCGCCCCGTCGGCGACAGCACGATCACGCGGCGCTCCGCCCCGAGCTCCAGCGGGTCGACCGGATAGCGCGCAGCCAGCGCCGCTTCGACCACGTCGACGCGGATCACCATGCCTGCGCCGCCGCCGTAGGGGGTGTCGTCGACGCGGTTGTTGGCGATCGGCGTGGTCGAGCGCATGTCGACGGCCGTCAGTGTGTGCCCGGCGGCGGTCAGGTTCTTCATGTGGCGCTGCTCGTTGAACCAGCCGAACCACTCTGGGAAAAGTGTGAAGACGTCGATCTGCACAGCCGCTCAGCCTAGATCCAGGAAGTCGACGTCGACCACCACGGCGTCGGCCGGCTCGATTGAGACGATGGCGTCGGCCACCATCGGGACGAGCAGCTGCCCGTCCCGGCCGGCCACCTCGAGCACATCGACCGACGGCAGGTTGGTCATGCGCTCGACGCGTCCGAGCTCGTCGCCGGCCCGACTCCTGACCACGAGGCCCACGAGGTCGTCGGCGTACCACTCCCCCGGTCCCAGCGGCGTGAGGTCGCCGCGACGCGCCGTCACGGCGAGGCCGCGCAGCTCGGCAGCGGCGTCGCGGTCGGTCAGATTCTCGAGCGTCAGCAGGGGTCTTGCGTCGGTGCCGCCGCGGGTCGCCAGCGTGAACGCGGTCTCGCCCAGCATCAGCTGAAGGCCCGCTCGCAGGGCGGGCGCGTCGATGCAGCCGTCGAGATGGAAGGCGCCGCGCACGCCGTGGGGCTTGCCGACCACCCCAATCTGGATGCGGTCCTCGGGCTTCACGGCCAGAAGTTCCGGGCGGTGCTCAGTCGACGAGGTCGACGACGACCTTGCGTCCGCGCGCCTCGGCGTGCGAGCGGACAACCTGGCGCAGCGCGTTGATCGTGCGACCGCCGCGACCGATGACCTTGCCGGCCTCGTCGTCGGCGACACGCAACTCCAGCGTGACCGAGCCGTCCGACTCGTCGAATCCCTCGACGCTGACCTCTTCGGGCTTGTCGACAAGTCCCTTGACGAGGTTCTCGAGCAGATCCTCCATCTGGGGTCCGCTGTCCTGCTCGGGGGCGTTGCTGGGCTCGTCGCTCACGGTGCGAAAAGGGCTCAGAGTGCGAAGGTGCTCATCGTGCGAGGCGCCGGCTACTTGGCGGCCAGCGGCTTGCCGTCGGCGCCGATCGACTGCGTCTTCATGAGGTTGAGCACCTGCTCGGTGGGCTGTGCGCCCCGGCCGATCCAGTGTTCAATCCGATCCTGCTTCAGCGTGATCGTCGAAGGCTCTGTCTGCGGGTTGTAGGTGCCGACGTTCTCGATCACGCGGCCGTCGCGCGGCGAACGCTTGTCGGCCACGACAACGCGCCAGATCGGGTTCTTCTTGCTGCCTACTCGTGTAAGTCTGATTCGTACCACGACGAGGGAGAGTACCAGCGAAAATCGCTTCTCAGCGACCGCCCATCAGTTGCGAGATGTCGGGCATGCCCTTCATGCCCTTGCCGGACATGCGCTTCATCATCTTCTTCATCTCGGAGAACTGCTTGATCAACTTGTTGACCTGCTGGACGCTGGTGCCGG
>JBIQMF010000047.1:0-9082 GCA_044463545.1 Solirubrobacterales bacterium | reverse complement strand
AGGCGCGAGCAGGCTTCACCACGCTCGGGAGTACTCTCCCTGATCGCAATGTCTGAGGGCCAGCAGCCAGGAGAGAGCCAGTCCGAGCACGAGCTGATCGCCGAGCGCAAAGCCAAGCTTGCGCGCTTCCGCGAAGCTGGCGTCGAGCCGTTCCCGCACCACTTCCCCGGGGTGGTCGCGACGTCCGAGGTGCGCGCAAACCACGAAGAGCTCGAGCCCGGGGAAGAGACAAACATCAGCTACCGCGTGGCCGGCAGGCTGGCCGCCCGCCGCGGACACGGCAGAGCCGCCTTTCTCGATGTCGTAGACCGCAGCGGCAAGATGCAGGTGCACGCGCCCGCCGACCTGCTCGGTGATGAGGCCTTTGAGCAGCTGATCTCGCTCGACCTCGGCGACCTTGTCGGCATCGACGGCACGGCGTTCAAGTCCAGGCGCGGCGAGCTTTCGCTGGCGGCGACCGGTTGGACCCTGCTGGCCAAGTCGCTGCGACCGCCGCCCGACAAGCACCACGGCCTCGCCGACGTCGAGACGCGATACCGCCACCGCGAGCTCGACCTGATTGCCAACGAGGAGACGCGCGAGCTCTTCATCCTGCGCAGCCGCGTGATCTCGCTGGTGCGGCGTTGGCTCGACGACCGCGGCTTCATCGAGGTCGAGACGCCGGTGCTGCAACCGATCTACGGCGGCGCGCTGGCACGCCCCTTCACGACGCACCACAACGCGCTCGACCGTCAGTTCTATCTCAGGATCGCCACTGAGCTCTACCTCAAACGGCTGATCGTCGGCGGCCTCGAGAAGGTCTACGAGCTGGGCAAGGACTTCCGCAACGAGGGGGTCAGCCACAAGCACAATCCCGAGTTCACGATGATCGAGACCTACGAGGCCTACGCCGACTACAACGACGTCATGGACATGGTCGAGCAGCTCGTCTCGTGGCTGGCTGAAGAGGTCGGCTACGACGGCGACCTGAAGTTTGCGGCGCCGTGGCCGCGGGTCCCGCTGGTCGACGCGGTGCGCGAGGCGACCGGGATCGACGTCGAAGAGCTGCGCGATCGCGACGCGCTGGCCAGAGCGATGGTTGAGAAGGGCTTTCACAACGACCCGCCCGAGGACAGCTGGCCGCAGCTCGTCGACGAGCTCGTGAGCAAGCACGTCGAACCGAAGCTCATCAACCCGACCTTCATCACCGACTATCCCGTCGAGCTCTCGCCGTTCGCCAAAGCGCACCGCAGCAAGCCGGGGCTGACCGAGCGCTTTGAGGTCTTCGCCCAGGGCATGGAGTTCGGCAATGCCTTCTCCGAGCTCAACGACCCCGAGGTGCAGCGCGAGCGCTTTGAGGCCCAGCAGCGTCTGGCGGCCGAGGGTGACGACGAGACACAGCCGTTTGACGAGGCCTTTCTGCAGGCACTCGAACACGGAATGCCGCCGACCGGCGGGCTCGGAATCGGCATCGACCGCCTCGTGATGCTGCTCAGCGGGGCAAAGGGAATCCGCGAAGTCGTGCTCTTTCCCGCGATGCGCGACTGAGGCGGCAGGTCAACACGCGCACAACCTGCCGTCCTGCCTGTTTCCGGCGACCCCGCAGGTAAGCTCACCAAGGAGAGGAGCAGAGGCATGTTTGAACGGTTCACAGAGCGCGCGCGGCAGGTTGTCGTCCTTGCCCAGGAAGAAGCCCGCACGCTCAAGCACAACTACATCGGCACCGAGCACATACTGCTCGGGCTGCTGCGCGAGGAGGAGGGTCTGGCCGCCCGCGTCCTCGAGTCACTCGACATCACCGTCGAGCGTGTCCGCGCGCAGGTGGTGCGCATCGTCGGCTCCGGCGAAGAGGTCACCTCCGGTCAGATCCCGTTCACGCCGCGCGCCAAGAAGGTGCTCGAGCTGGCACTGCGTGAAGCGCTCAGCCTCGGCCACAACTACATCGGCACCGAGCACATCCTGCTGGGCCTCGTGCGCGAGAACGAAGGCGTCGCCGCGCGCATCCTGCTCGACTGCGACGCCGACTCCGAGAAGATCCGCAACGAGGTCGTGCGCATGCTCTCCGGCCCCGGTGGCCGTCGTAGTGGCAGCTCGGGCAGCGGCTCGGGCTCGGGCTCGTGGCAGTCCTCGGGCAGCCCCGAGGGCAAGAAGAACTCCAAGTTGCTCGACCAGTTCGGGCGCAACCTGACGAAGCTGGCCCAGGACGGCAAGCTCGACCCGGTGGTCGGCCGCGAACAGGAGATCGAGCGTCTGTTGCAGATCCTCTCGCGCCGCACCAAGAACAACCCCGTGCTGGTTGGCGAGCCCGGCGTCGGCAAGACGGCCGTCGTTGAGGGCCTGGCCCAGAAGATCTCCAACGGCGAGGTCCACGACCTGCTGCGTGACAAGCAGATCTACACGCTCGACCTGGCCGCGTTGGTGGCCGGCAGCAAGTACCGCGGTGAGTTCGAGGAACGCCTCAAGAAGGTGATGAAAGAGATCATCCAGCGCGGCGACATCATCCTCTTCATCGACGAGCTGCACAACCTTGTCGGCGCCGGCGCCGCAGAAGGCGCGATCGACGCTGCCAGCATCCTCAAGCCCGCGCTGGCCCGTGGCGAGCTGCAGACGATCGGCGCAACCACGCTCGACGAGTACCGCAAGTACCTCGAGCGCGACAGCGCGCTCGAGCGCCGCTTCCAGAAGATCGTCGTCGAGCCGCCGTCAATCGAGGAGACGGTGCAGATCCTGAAGGGGCTGCGTGAGCGCTACGAGGTCCACCACAAGGTGACGATCTCCGACGAGTCGCTCGAAGCCGCCGCCGACCTCGCCGACCGCTACATCTCCGACCGTTTCCTGCCGGACAAGGCCATCGACCTGATCGACGAGGCCGCCTCGCGCACACGCATCAAGAGCATGAGCGCCCCGCCGGTCTACCGCGAGCTCGAAGAAGAGATCGAGCAGGTCCGGCGCGACAAGGAGTCGGCGATCGAGAACCAGGACTTCGAGAAGGCCGCCTCGATGCGCGATCAGGAGCGCCAGCTCACGAACAAGAAGCGCGAACTCGAAGAGCAGTGGGAGTCCGGCGAGTCCGGCGACCGCCCCGTGATCGGCGAGGAGGACATCGCCGACGTCGTCTCGATGTGGACGGGCATCCCGATCTTCAAGCTGACGGAGGGCGAGACGGCAAAGCTCCTGCGCATGGAGGAGGAGATGCACAAGCGTGTCGTCGGCCAGGAGGCCGCGATCACGGCCGTCTCCAAGGCCATCCGCCGCAGCCGCGCCGGCCTCAAGGACCTCACGCGACCGACCGGAAGCTTCATCTTCCTCGGCCCCTCCGGCGTCGGCAAGACTGAGCTTGCGCGCACGCTGGCCGATTTCCTCTTCGGCGACCCCGAGACGATGGTGCGCATCGACATGTCCGAGTACATGGAGAAGCACAGCGTCTCGCGGCTCGTCGGCTCGCCGCCCGGCTACGTCGGTTACGACGAGGGCGGCCAGCTGACCGAGGCCGTGCGACGCAAGCCCTACAGCGTCCTCCTGCTGGACGAGATCGAGAAGGCGCACCCCGATGTCTTCAACATCCTGCTGCAGATCCTCGAGGACGGTCGTCTGACCGACGCCCAGGGTCGCACCGTGGACTTCCGCCACGCCATCATCATCATGACCAGCAACATCGGTGCCTCCGAGATCGCCAAGAACGCCTCGTTCGGCTTCAGCCTCGGCGACGACGACACAGGCATCTCCTACGACGACATGAAGTCGCGCATCATGGGTGAGCTGAAGAAGGTCTTCCGACCCGAGCTGATCAACCGCATCGATGAGATCGTCGTCTTCCACAAGTTGACGAAGGACGAGATCAAGTCGATCGTCGACCTCATGCTCACGCGCGTGCGCGAGAACATGAAGGAGATGGAGCTGCAGCTCGACGTCACCGAGGCGATGAAGGAACTGCTGGCCGAGAAGGGTTGGGACCCGGCGATGGGAGCGCGACCGCTGCGCCGCGCGATCCAGCGCTACATCGAGGATCCCGTCGCCGACAAGGTGCTGGGGGTCACGATCGCGCCCGGATCGACGGTCATCGTCGACCGCCTGGCCGAGGAGGTCAAGGGCGGGCCCGACGACGGCCTCGAGGTCGAGGTCAAGGTTGTGAAGCCGAAGAAGCAGCGGGCCAGGAAGAAGAAGCCCGTCGCCGTCGGCGCCGGCGAAGAGGCCGAGACCGAGGCGGTCGACGCCAAGCCGGAGTCTGACGGCGATGCTGCGGCAGAAGAGCCTGCAGCAGACGACGACAGCTGATCCGCTCCGGCATAATTCCCGCGTGACTTTCTTCGAAGACGTTCGCGCGATCCTGCGCACAGGGCCGATGCAGGCGCGCTACGGCGGCGTGCTGGGCGGCTGGAAGTTCGCCGTCTATGTGCCCGTGATGCTCATCTTCAATCCCGGCGTCCTGGCTGTCGGGCTCTATCGGCTTTCGAGCGCGCTGCGTGCACTGCCCTTCCCGGCGCGCTACCTGGCGCTGCTTCTGGACCGCCTCAACACGCTGCTGACCGGCGCGCAGATCCCTGCAGCTGCCGAGATCGGACCGGGCTTCGTGGTGATGCACCCGCAGGCCGTTGTTCTGGCTCCGAACATGAGCGTGGGCAGCAACTTCACCGTCGTCGGCCCGGCGGTCACGATCGGCTGGCTTGAAGTTGACGGCGACCCCGACGCGCAGTGCGTGTCGATCGGCGACGACGTGGTCGTCGGCGCCGGTGCCAAGGTGCTCGGGCCGCTTTCGATCGGAGACCGCGTGCAGATCGGACCGAACTCGATGCTGACCGAGGACGCCGCCGACGACGCGACGGTCTTCAGCGCCGCGCGCACAAAGGTGATCTCGCTGGCCCCTGCCGAGTCGGGGTCCGCGCAGCCGTCCTGATCCCCGGCCGCCCGCTGCCAGCGGGCGATGCCGTCCGAGGGCGAACGTATGTTCTGCCCATGGCATCCGCAAAAACTCCACCCACAGTCTTTGTCTGCGCGTCCTGCGGCACCGTCGAGCGCAAGTGGCACGGGCAGTGCCCGGGCTGCAACGAGTGGAACACCCTGGCCGAGCAGTCGGCACCGTCGCCCTCCACGGGCAAGGGAGCAAAGCGCGGCATCGGCGCCGCGCCCGCGCCGCAGGGCAGGACCGTCGCGCCGCGCCCGGCTGCCGGGGCGGCAGTCAGCGAGCCGGTGATCCTCAGCGAGGTGCGCGCAACGCGCATCCGGCGGATTGCCACGGGCATCGAGGAGTTCGACCGCGTGCTGGGCGGCAGCGCAGCAGAGTCGCCGGCTGCCGCAGGCGCTGCGGCACGTAAGGGCCGCGGCATCGTGCCGGGCTCGCTTGTGTTGCTGGGCGGCGCGCCCGGGATCGGCAAGTCGACGCTCGTCGGCTCGGCGCTCGGCAACCTCACGCGCGCCGGGGTACCCGTGCTCTACGTCTCCGGAGAGGAGTCCCCGGAGCAGATCCGTGTCCGCCACGAGCGCCTCGGCGACGACGCCCTGCAGGTACCGGTCGTCGCCGAGACCGACATCGATTCCGTGATCGCCACGATCGAGGCGCAGGAGGTGCAGCCGCAGGTCTGTGTCATCGACTCGGTGCAGACGCTCTACAGCTCAGAGCTGGCCGGGGCCCCGGGCAGCGTCGGCCAGGTGCGCGAGGTCGCTGCCCGGCTGATGCAACTGGCCAAGACGCGCGAGATCGCCATCGTGCTCGTCGGCCACGTCACCAAGGAGGGCTCCTTGGCCGGTCCACGCGTGCTCGAGCACCTCGTCGACTGCGTCCTGCACTTCGAGGGCGAGCGCGACCGCACCTTCCGCATGCTGCGCGCATCGAAGAACCGCTTCGGCTCGGTCGACGAGCTGGGTGTCTTCGAGATGGGCGAGCACGGCCTCGAAGAAGTGCGGGACGCCTCGGCGCGCTTCGCCGCCGAGGCCACGTGCAACCCGGGCTCGGTCATCTTCTGCGCCATCGAGGGCACGCGCCCGATGCTCGTCGAGGTGCAGGCACTGGTCGCTCCGTCCGAGCTCGAACAGCCGCGACGCCTGGCCAACGGCATCGATCGCAACCGTCTGTCGATGGTCCTGGCCGTGCTGGCGCGCCACGCCGGCGTGACGACGGGCGACAAAGACGTCTTCATCAACGTCGTCGGCGGCGTGCGCATCGACGAGCCAGCGGCCGATCTTGCCATCGCGTTGGCTGTTGCCTCGGCAGCCGACGGTCGCGCGCTCACGACACCTGGGCCGGACGGCACGCTGCGCCCCCTGGCCTGCTTCGGCGAGATCGGACTGACCGGCGAACTGCGTGGTGTGGCCCAGGCCGATCGTCGCGTCGTCGAGGCGCTCAAGTTCGGGCTTGAGGGAGCGGTCGTCCCGGCCGAGCGTGGCGAGGGCGGCGGCGCGGGCGATCTGCGTACCGCGCTCAGGCGTGCCTTCGCCCAGAGCGCGCAGGGTGGGCAGGCGCCGCAACAGCACCAGCACCAGCACGTCTAGCTTCAGCGCAGGTGCGCCGAGGCTGGGGCGGGGCGACTAGAGGCCGCGACGGCCGAGCACGTGGCTGGCCGTGCGCACGAGGATCTTGATGTCCGACCACAGCGACCAGTTGGCCACGTACATGTAGTCGAGCTTGGCCATCTCCTCGAGCGGGATGCGCACGCTGCCGAGCAGCTGCCAGACGCCCGTGATGCCGGGTGTGATCTGGCTGCGGCGGCGGTACCAACCAGAGATCGCGCCGTCCTCCTCGGGGACCAGCGGGCGCGGGCCGACGAGGCTCATGTCGCCACGCAGCACGTTCACGAGCTGCGGCAGCTCGTCGATCGACGTCTTGCGGATGAACGAACCCACGCGCGTCACGCGCGGGTCGTCGTCGATCTTGAAGAAGTCGTCGGTCACCGACATGTGCGCCAGGTCTTTCTTCATGGCGTCGGCGTTCTGCACCATCGAGCGGAACTTGATCATCTCGAAGGGCTTGCCGTCGCGGCCGATACGGCGCTGCTTGAAGAAGACGGGGCCGCGCGAGTCGAGCTTGATGGCGACAGCCGTGGCCAGCAGCAACGGCGAGATGAGCAGCAGGCCGACGCCTGCGCCGATCACGTCGAGGGCGCGCTTGACCATGCGCGATGAGGCCGACATCGTGTTGTCTGTGACGGCGATCATCTGCAGTCCGGCGACGTCGTCGATCAGGGTCGTGGCGCCGATGGCGTCGCCGGCGCTGGGCAGGACGTTGAGCTTCACGTCGATGCTGCGCACCGTGCGGATGACGTCGGCGACCTCGTCAGAGTGCCGCTCGCCGGGCATGATCACGATGCGCGACACCTTGTGCTCGCGCACGATGTGCTCGAGCTGCGCGCGGTTGCTGAGCACGCGCGCCGGACCGTGTGGCAGTTCGGTGAAGCCGACGGGGATACGGGCGACGACGCTGGCCTTGATCGCCTGGCTGCGCTGCAGCCGGTGGTCGAGACGCTCTGCGTCTTCGGCGCCGCTGATCAGCAGCAGCCGCTCCTCGGGGGCGATGGCCGTGAGGACGGCGCGCGTCAGGCGGCGCGCCAGCGTCACAAGCACGGTCATGGCCAGCACCATCACGGGCAGCGTGATGGTGTTGATGAGCACCGGCTCCGAACCGACGAGACCCGGCAGCGACACCGCTGTCAAGGTCAGCGCCATCGTCGCGCCGATGATGTGAGGAATGTCTTCGAGCGTGGTCTTGTGCAGCAGGTTTGCGTCGCGGTCGTAGAGGCCGAGCACCTTCATCAGCGGCACCACAAGCAGCAGCGCGAAGTAGCTGGTCGGTCCGACCGAGTCGACACCGACGAGTACGCCCGTCAGCGCGATCGCGACGGCGACGAAGATGAGGTCGGAGACGGCCATCGCGCGGCGCAGGACCGTCTCGTCGGACGCTGCACGCGCGCGCTTGCTGATGCGACCGGGGAGCCGGTCGAAGAGCAGCAGCTCGCTGGCGTAGAGATCTGTCGGCGCCAGCGGATTCGCGGCGACTTCGACATCTTGCGATGCGTCTGAGAAGTGGACTGTTTTCGTGTTTTCTGCCATTTACTCGTCGGCCCTTCCATGGGTCGTCTGCGTGAAGTGGGGTGCGGGAGTCGAGAGGGGCACACCCTACGATGCACAGATGAGTACTACTTGGTACTGCTCTGGTACTGCATTTGGTACTGCATTTGGAACTACCGAGACCCGCGCCGAGATTTCCTGTTTTCACACCGATCCTGTCTGGCCGGTCGATGCGGGTCGAATCATCGTAGTACCGAGACGCCGACATGGCAACCGGTTGGTCAAAAGAATTTCAGTGCCGGGCGGGCGCGGGTCAGTCGCGGCGGTCGATTCGGGCCATCTCCTGCTCGAACCGCGAAGCCAGGGCATCGGGCGTGAGCTCACTGCGCGCAAATTCAAACGCGGCGGCCGACGCGCGGGCCAGTGCCTGCTGGTCGCCCAGCAGTGCGGCCAGGCGCCCGCCGAATGTCTCCGGCGCGGCATTGGGGAGGACGATGCCCGCCCCGCTCTTGCGGATCACGCCGGCCACCTCAGAATCTTCTGCGACGAATCCCGCGACCGGCAGCGCGGCGGCGAGGTAGTTCATCAGTTTGGAGGGGAAGTTGAACTCGGGCAACTCCGCCGCCTGGGCGACCAACCCGACGCTGCTGCTGGCCAAGAGCTCTTTGAGCTCGGCGTCGCCCACGACGCCGAGCAGCTTGACGCGTTCTGTAGTTGCGGCCGCGGCGACCTCGTCGGCCGCGACGCCGGTTCCCGTGATCAGCAGCTCGGCGCCGATCTGCTCGAGTGCGGTGTCGGCCTCGAAGCGCCGCACGAGGTCGGCCAGTCCCTGCGAGTGTCCGATGTTGCCCATCACCAGCACGCGCGGCGCGTCGAACTGCGTGCGCGCGGCCGCTGCCAGCGGCTGGGTTGCAGGGTTGTAGATGCGCGTCAGTTTGGCGGCCGGCACTCCCTTTGAGCGGAGGTTCTGTTCGAAGCGGTCCGAGATCACGACGATGCGTCCGGCACGCGCATACGCAGCCATCTCGAGCTTGCGTGATGCGCGGATGACCGCGCTGTCCTCGTCGACGAGACCCGTGCTCACCGCGCCGTCGGGGAGGATGTC
>JBIQMF010000046.1:0-9248 GCA_044463545.1 Solirubrobacterales bacterium | reverse complement strand
GAGCGGCAGGCGGGTCGCGTCGATCAGATAGACCGCCTCGGCCATCGTGCGGCGTTGGGCCGCGTCAAGCCCGGTGGCCAGGCGCTCCTTGGCGTCGCCGAAGGGCTTGACCGGCAGGATCACGGCGACGCGCTCGCTGTTTCGGCGCAGGCTCATGCAGTCTCGGGCGCGGGTGCCAGCGAGGCGCCGTAGCGCAGCACCTCGGCCGCGACGTCGCGCGTGGCGGCGGGGTCTGACATCTCGACTTCGGCGAGGTGGTGGGGGTGGCCGAGCGCAGGGTCGTCGCCGATCCAGGCATCGATCACGTCGGGAAAGTTTGCGGCGTAATAGTCGGCGACGCCGCTCGTGTCCGCGGCAAAGCCGGCAGCGGAAAGGAAGGCGGCGGTCGGACCTTTGAGCACCTTGCCGCCGACGATCGGGCTGACGCCCAGAACTGGCGCGCTGGCGCTCTGCAGGAGTTCGGTCATGCCAGCCAGCGAAAGGATCGGCGCGATGCTGATGACGGGATTCGACGGTCCCACGACCACGAGGTCTGCGGACTCGATCGCGCGGCGCACCTGGATGGTCGGGCGGGCCGACTCGACGCCGTTGAAGTTGACCGAACGGATCTCGGCCGCGCCGCGATCCTGGATCAGGAACTGCTGGATACCGCGCGCGCCGGCCGGCGTCTCGACCACCGTGCGCACCGGCTGGTTGCTCATCGGAAAGAGTCGCGCGCCGCCGAGGTCGTAGCGACTGGTCGCGCGCTCCTGCGCGGCCGTCGGCGTTGCTCCGCCCAGTTGCAGGCGCGCGCGGTACTCGCAGAGCTCCATGTCCTCGTCGCCGAGCTCGAACCAGACCTCCTCGCCGGCGGCGCGGCGGGCATCCATCTGCGTATGGCTCTCGTTGGCGATCCCGTAGCCGTGTTCACCGATCACTCCGGCCAGGCGGAAGGTGATGAGGTCGGGGTCGGGGGAGACGTGGACGTCGTAGATCTCGATGTCGTCTGCCGTGTTGGCGATCACGCTGAGCTGCCCGGGCGTCTGGGCCGGCTCGTCGTCGTGTCCGTGCAGCAGGTCGCGCAGGCCCACCGCCAGCTTCGCACCGCCCGTGCCACCAGCAAGCAGCGCGACGCGCATCGTGTCTACTCCCAGTCGCGCTCGGGGAGGGCGGTGAATCGCACCCCGGCGTGGGTCTTGTAGCGGATGTTCACGCCGATCAGCAGGGCCGTCAGCTGCTCGGCGATGCGCGCTGCCTCGAGTGGTCCGCCGTCGACCGGGCGCAGGCCGGGAATCAGTTCGATCAGCCGGGCGACGCGCGCCTTGGCAGCCTTCGGACTGCCCATCACGAGCGTGTCCTCTTCGAGCGGGTTGTCGAGATCGGCGAGGGTGACGGCGCTGATGCTGTGCAGCGCGCTGATCACGGTCACGCCGTCCGGCACCATCTCCTGGGCCTGCTGGGCGGCCGAGCCCTGCCAGACGCCGATCGTGCGCGTCGCCTTGCCGCTGACGGCGGCAGCCAGCGGGACAGTCGCGTCCACGAGGATCTGGCCCTCGACCAGGTGCGGACCGAGGTTGGTGAGGTTCTCGGACTGCGCGCGGAAGGGCACGGTCAGAAAGACGATCTCGGTGCCCTGGACGGCGTCGGCGCTGACGTGCGCCGAGAGCGGAGCCTCGGGGTTCTCAAGTTTGCTGCGGATCCTGGCGACGGCCTCGTCGGCGGATTCGAGCGTGCGCGAGCCGATACGGACGTGGACGCCGGCGCGGGCCAGCTGGGCGGCCAGAGCCGAGCCCAGGGCTCCCGTGCCGCCGACGATTGCGACTGTGCTGTCGTGGGTGCTCATCGCGCGCGATCCTAGATGAGTCGAGCTGCGACACGTGTTCGTGCCGATCGTGCCGTAGGCTTGGCGTCGATGCCGCTGCAGCCGGGACTTTCACACGAGGGCACTTTCACGGTCGACGAGGATCTTGCGACCGACGTTGCCGGCAGCGTCGCCAACCGTGTGCTGGCGACGCCGCGCATGATCGCGGTGATGGAGCGCACGGCCATGCGTGCGATCTGGGACGAGCTCCCCGAGGGCGCGACCTGCGTGGGCTACGCGGTCAACATCAGGCACGTCGCCTCGGCGCCGTTTGGTGGCGAATGCCACTCGCGGGCCGTGCTGAGAGAGGTCCGCGACGGGCGCAAGTTGCACTTTGACGTCGAGGTCAGCTACAACGGGCGCACGGTCGGCATCGGGACGCACGAGCGGCGCATCATCGGCGGCGCCAAGTTTGACCGTCGCAACGAGGCGGCCGCGTGAGCGCTCTTCCCGAATCGGTGCTGCTCCGCGAGGTCGGACCACGCGACGGGTTCCAGAACGAACCCGAGGTGATCGCCACCGACGACAAGGTGCGCATCATCGACGAGTTGACACTGACGGGAGTGCCACGCATCGAGATCACCTCGTTCGTGCGCCCCGACGTGATCCCGCAGCTCGCCGACGCCGCCGAGGTGCTGAGCCGCGTGGAGCGCCGCGAGGGGGTCGACTTCTCGGTGCTCATTCCCAACCGCCGCGGGCTCGAGGGCGCCATGAAGCAGCGCCAGCAGATCGACGAGATCAGCGTCTTTCTGTCGGCATCAGAGACGCACAACCAGAAGAACGTCAACCGCAGCGTCGAGCAGTCGCTGGCTGATCTCACGGGCGTCGTGGCGGACGCCCGCGCCGACGGGCTGCGCTGCGTGGCGGTGATCGCCACTTCGTTCGGCTGCCCCTATGAGGGCCACGTCGATTCCGCGAGGGTCTTTGAGATCGCAGGCAGCCTGGCCGCAGCAGGCTGCGCAGAGATCGGCTTTGGCGACACCACGGGGATGGCCAACCCGCTGCAGGTGGGGGAGTTCTTCCCGGCGGCAGCCGGCGCGCTGCCGGGCGTGCAGCTGACCGCGCACTTCCACAACACCCGCGGCCAGGGACTCGCCAACGTGCTGGCAGCCCTGCAGGCAGGCTGCAGCTCGTTCGAGTCGTCCTTCGGCGAGCTGGGCGGCTGCCCGGTGCCGGCCGGAGCCACCGGCAACGTCGCAAGCGAAGACGTCGTCTCAATGCTGCACGAGATGGGCGTGCAGACCGGCATCTCACTGGAGAAGCTCGTCGAGTGCGCTTCGAAGATGCAGGCGATCCTCGGCCGCAAACTGGGAAGCCACGTCCTCACCGCGGGCCCGATCAACTGGCCAACCTGACCCCACCCCAGCTTGCATGCCTCCGGCATGCAAAGGGCTCAGTCAGATCTCAACCGCTTGAACAAGGGACTTTCCTTGCATGCCTCCGGCATGCAAGGACATAGGGCGCAGCAAAATCGCTTGAACAAGGGGGATTCCTTGCATGCCTCCGGCATGCAAGGACTTAGGCCGCAGCAAAACCGCTTGAACAACGGACATTCTTTGCATGCCTCCGGCATGCAAAGACATTGATCGTGGTCTGCGGCGGTGGCGAAAGCGGTGGCAGTGGCGAAAGCGGTGGCGATGGAGTCGACGGCAGTCAAACTGCGCCGCCGCAGTGAACACGTGGCTTCATGGACTGGATATCCCTTGCATGCCGGAGGCATGCAAGAAAAACCGCTTGTTCAAGGGGTTTTCTGGCATCGAATCCTCTTGCATGCCGGAGGCATGCAAGAGGGCGGGTCGTTTGGGGATGGGGATTGATTGAAAAGATACCTTGTATGGGGTATAAAGTGGGCGGCCTTTGGGACCGATATGGAAGCCATTGACGGACCCTTCGCGGGTTCCAGTCCATATCGAAGCGCCGAGGGGGCCGAGCCCGAAGCGTTTTCCGAAAGAGCCTTGGGGGCCGAGCCCGAGGCTCTTTCCATTTAAGCGCCCGACCCGCCCTCCATTCAGGCGCCCGACCCGCCCGCGTATCGACCGGGCCGGCCAGGCCGCTCAACGGATGTTGCTGGCGCCTGGGCAGGTTCATATGCTCCGGAGCATGAGTTCACAGCAGCAGGGGGCCGCGATTGCATGGCGCCCCACCGACGAGTACGTCTCGAGCGCCAACGTGACCAGGCTCCAGCGCGAGTACGGGGTCAACACGATCGATGAGCTGCGCAGGGCGGCCGTCGCCGACGTCGCTCGCTTCTGGGAGCTCGTGGTGCGTGACCTTGCGATCCCGTTCAGCAAGCCCTACGAGCAGGTGCTCGACGACAGCGGCGGGATCGAGTGGACGAAGTGGTTCACCGGCGGCGAGATCAACATGACTGCCGTCTGCGTTGACCGCTGGGCCGATGACCCGGCCACTGCCGGTGGCGAAGCCGTCGTCTGCCAGCGCGAGGACGGCACGATCGAGCGCCTCACCTTCGCCGAGCTTCGCCGTGAGATCGACGCGCTCGCCCTGGGCCTGCGCGAGCTCGGCGTCGAGCGCGGTGACCACGTCGGGGTGTTCATGCCGATGACCCCGCGTGCCGTGATCGCCAGCTATGCCGTGGCAAAGATCGGCGCGGTCTACCTACCGATCTTCTCCGGCTTTGCCGCCAGCGCAGTGGCGGCCCGCCTCAACGACGCCGGCGCAAAGGTGTTGATCACGGGCGACGGCGGTGCTCGACGCGGCAAGGACGCGCCGATCAAGCCCGTCGCCGACGAGGCGGCAGCGCTGGTTTCGAGCCTGCGTCACGTCATCGTCGCGCGCGAGCAGGGCAATCCCATCGAAATGCACGAAGGCCGCGACGTCGAGTACGAGGAACTCGTCGCGCCGCACCGCGGCCAGACGATTGAGGCCGTGTCCACCGGCAGCGAAGACCCGGTGATGGTCGGCTACACCTCCGGCACGACCGGCGCACCCAAGGGCGCAGTCCACGTCCACGGCGGCTTCACGGTCAAGATGATTTCCGAGGTCGCCTACCAGATGGACCTGAAGGCCGGCGAGAAGTTCATGTGGGTCACGGACATGGGCTGGATCATGGGTCCCGTCAACATGCTGGGCGCCCATGGTCTGGGCGCGACGATGGTGATGATGGAGGGCGCGCCTGATTTTCCGGCGCCCGACCGTATGTGGAAGTACGTCGCCGACGAGGGCATCAACGTGCTCGGCATCTCGCCGACGTTGATCCGCGCGCTGAAGTCCGCAGGGGACGAGCACACGCGCGGCCACGACCTCTCGGCGCTGCGCGTGCTGGGGTCGACCGGCGAGCCCTGGAACGAGGACCCCTACCGCTGGCTGATGGACGTGGCCGACGGCCGCTTGCCGATCGTCAACATCAGCGGCGGCACCGAGGTCGGCGCCTGCTTTCTCTCACCGTTTGTGACCGAGCCGATCAAGTTCTGCTCGTTGGGCGGTGCCTCGTTGGGCATGGACATCGACGTGTTTGACCCCGACGGCAACCCAATTGTCGGTCGCGTCGGCGAGCTTGTCTGCAAGCAGCCGTGGCCCGCGATGACGCGCGGCGTGCTGGGCGACACCGAGCGCTACATGAACAGCTACTGGCGCACCTATCCCGGGGTCTGGCGTCACGGCGACTGGGCGATGGTCGACGAGGAGGGATCGTGGTTCCTCTTCGGTCGCTCCGACGAGGCCATCAACGTGGCCGGCAAGCGCCTGGGACCGGCCGAGGTCGAGGGCGTGCTGGTCGCCGACCCGCGCGTGATGGAGGCAGCCGCGATCGGCGTGCCGCACGAGACCAAGGGCGAGGCCGTCTGGTGCTTTGCGGTGGCGATCGGCGACGCGGCGGAGGATGAGAACCTGCCCGGCGAGCTGGCTGCGGCAGTCGCCGAAGAGCTGGGCAAGCCCTTCAAGCCTTCGCGCGTTGTGATCGTGCCCGCTCTGCCGAAGACACGTTCGGCCAAGATCCTGCGTCGCGCCGTGCGTGCGACTGCGCTGGGTGAGGACCCCGGCGACCTCTCGAGCGCCGAGAACCCCGAGTCGCTTGACGCGATCCGGGCCGCGCTGGCCTGACCGCTGCCGCGGCCGATGGCCACAGCAGCGGGCGTGTGGCGACGGCAGAAGGAGTGCGATTCCTGATCCTTCTGTCGCCGCAGGCCGCTAACGCTTGAAGGTCACCTTCTTCGTGACCTTGCGGGTCAGCCCGTCCTTGCTCAAGGTGACGACGAGCTTCGCCCTGGCCGACTTCGTTCTGGGCTTCCTGCCCGCCAACTTCTTGAAGACCTTCTGCGCAGCCGACGTGAGTCGCAGGGTCACCCGCGTGGTGCCGGCCTTGGTCGTGGTGAGCTTCCCGCTGGCGATCACGACCGGCTTCTTGGACTTCTTCTTCGAGACCTTGACCTCGCCTGCCGCCGGCACGCTTCAACGCTCGCGGCGGCGATCGTCACGCTCCTTGCAATCCTCGCCCTCCCGGGCACGGCATTCGCCGCTTCGCCGCCCAACGACAACTTCGCGAACTCGATGGAGCTCGTCGGCACCAGCGCAAGCAGCGGGGTCGTCAGCAACGTCGACGCAACGCGTGAGGTCGGCGAGCCGATCGGCTGGCCGTTCGGGAGCACCGACAACAAAACGATTTGGTTCCACTGGACCGCGCCCGAGGATGGCGTCGCCAGCTTTGCCAACTGCGGCGCCCCGTTCGCTACCCAGATTTCACTCGTCCCGAGCCGATGGCTCCGGCTCGCCAGACGCATTCCGCGCGGCACCCGGCGATCAGGGGTGCGGGAATGGGTCGTCTGACATATGCCCGGGGTGGGACTCGAACCCACACGATCGCAAGATCACAGCATTTTGAGTGCCGCGCGTCTACCAATTCCGCCACCCGGGCAAGGCGTCTGAAGATAATCGCTGCTCGGCGGAACTGGCAGCCGCGGGCTGCGCGGTGGCGTTACGTCAGCTGGCGGTAGCCGCTGAGCCGGGCGGAAGCGGCTCCGGCGGCGGCGGGGTGCGGTCGGCCGGCCAGTCGGGGTCCGTCGGCTTGATCTCTTCTTCGACGTTCCACTTCTGGTTGAAGCCCCACATCGCAACCATGATCAGCAGCATCTGCACCGGGATCAGGGCCAGGGTGACCACACCCAGCAGAGACGCAGGCAACGCCGGCTCGATGTGGCCGACCTTGTCGCGCGCGAACCAGTCTGGACCGGCGACGAGCGCAAAGATGGCCAGCGCCACCGCCAGGCCGCTGATCACAGGCAGCACGCCGCGGTTCCAGCGGAAGACGAAGTAGCCGAACACGAGATAGGCCACCGCGTAGATGAGCAGCAGCGGCTTTGCGCCGATCAACACGCTCCAGCCGCCGAAGGCGACGGTGAGCATCATCGCGGTGCTGAGCACCAACAGCGCGACGACACCGAGGCGGGCGGTGTTGGATTCAGGAAGCTTGCGGTTCGGGTGGCGAACCGGCGGCTTCTGTTCACGCAGTTGGACGTCCTCCCAGAGCATCGCGCCCAAGTCTAGAGCCTGTGTCGGGCACCTGCAGGCGGGCGTCCAGTGCTGCGCGCGCGATTGCGCCGCCCTGCAGACCCGCGGGCGCGCACACGACGACTCTTGCGGCAGACGTTTATCGTTTGCGCCCTTGCGGATGTGGCGGAACTGGTAGACGCGCCGGCCTTAGGAGCCGGTGGGGCAACCCGTGGGGGTTCGAGTCCCTCCATCCGCACCTCGCGTGACCGACGCCGTCGCGGCCACGCTCATACGAATGCGGATCCCGCGGCGACTGCAGCGGCGCGATCCGCTTCAATCTGCGGCGATGAATGCGCTGCGCCGCCTACGCGAACGTCTCGCCGCCGAGCCCGAGCGGGCCGTCTTCGTGGTCGCCGCCGCGGCGCTCACTGCCGCCGGCGCAAAGCGGGCAAAGCCGGTCGAGGTCGTGAGCAAACCGCTGGTCATGCTGTCGCTCCAGCGCGGACTGTGGCGCTCGCGCCGGCAGCGCACCGGCGGAGACAACGCGCTGCTGGCCGTGGCCACGACGGCTTCACTGGTCGGCGACGTGCTGATGATGGAGGAGGAGTTTGCTCCGACTCGCCAGCAGGCAGACCGCTGGCTTGTCCGCGGCGCCAGCGCCTTCGCCGTGAACCACCTCGCGCTCATCGCGCTGAGCGTCAAGTTGGGCGCCCGCCCGCGCCCTGTCGACGTTGCCGCCCGCGCGGCCGGCCTGCTCGAGGGGTTCGCCCTGCTGGCCAGCAGACGTCGCCACCTGCTGGGGCCGCTGGGTGCCTACTCGGCGGTGCTGGCCTCGATGTCGGCCGTCGTCGCCGCACCCGAGCTCGATGCCGCCGAGGGGCGCGCCTTGGCCCTGCCGGGGAAGCTCGAGGCCGGCGGACTCGCGTTCCTGGCCTCGGACTCGATGATCCTGCACCGCCAGGTCTTCTTCAAGAGTGAGGGCGCGCGCGCCGCTGGCGAGGCCTTTGTGCTCGCCACCTACTGCAGCGCCCAGCGGTTGCTCATTGACGGACTCGATGCAGCGTCCAGGCGCGCTGCAGCGCAGCGGTAGACTGCCCACTCGCACGGGCCAGTGGCCAAATTGGCTAAGGCACCGGTCTCCAAAACCGGGGATTCCAGGTTCGAGTCCTGGCTGGCCCGCTCTTTCAAACTCCTGCTGAGAGGAGCAGTTCGATGGCGAACATCTTCGACAAGTCGTTCGACGAAGAACGCACGGGGAGGCGCGGCACCCGGCGCCTGACCCGCATTGGCGCAAGCGTCGGCAGCGACCGTATCGGCGCGACGATCTGGGAGCTCGAGCCGGGCGCGACGGCCTATCGCTACCACTACCACTACGGCGAGGAAGAGCTGCTCATCGTGCTCGAAGGCCGGCCGACGCTGCGCGTGCCCGACGGGAGTCGCGAGCTCGACACGGGGGAGGTTGTTTCGTTCCTGGTCGGACCCGAGGGGGCGCACCAGCTCGTCAACAACAGCGACGAGATCGCACGCTTCATCACGATCAGCGCCGGTGACGAGACCGATGTGATCGAGTATCCGGACACCGAACAGACGGCCATCAGCTACCGGCGCGGCAAGTCCGGTGGCTTCAAGCGGCTGTTTTCCCGGGGGTCGTAGACTGCGGCCAGCTGGTTGTTTTTGCGGGCGAAGTGTTGTGGTTGCACAGGAGCCTTCCAAGCTCTTAGGGCGGGTTCGATTCCCGTCGCCCGCTTGATCGCGTGAGAGGCGTTTTGGACGGCGTCCTCCGCGGCTCGCGACCGGATGGTCGCTTCGCCTTGTGCGTCCTTGCCAAAACGCCTCTCACGCGATCAAGGGCGTTGGGGGTGGGGTGGGAGTCTGGGCGTTTGGGGGGTTCGCGGGGCGTCGGCGGGCGCTCGCTTTGCTCGCTTCGCCTGAATTGAGGGGGTGGCTTGGAGCTTTGGGTGAT
>JBIQMF010000045.1:0-9353 GCA_044463545.1 Solirubrobacterales bacterium | reverse complement strand
GCTTGCTGGCGAAGGTCTGCGGCGAGCTGCCGTCGACCGTGCTGTTCGTCGACATCGTTCCCGAGTCGAGCGCCGCGGCGGCCGTCACGACCTTGAAGGTCGAACCCGGCGGGTAGGTCGAATCGGCGACGCGGTCGACCAGCGGCGAGTTTCTGTCGCTGTTGAGCTGCCGCACCCCCTGCGGCGTGCCCATCAGCGCCGGGTCGTAGCTCGGCAGCGACAGATACACGGGCAGTCGCCCGGTACGTGGCTCGATCACCACGACGGCGCCGTGCCGGCCGGCAAGCTCTGACGCCGCGAGCTGCTGGGCGCCGATGTCGAGGTTCGTCAGCATGTTCTGCTCCTCGCCGCCGCGACCGAGCACAGAGTCGAGCAGGCTGCGCGCCGAGCGGGAACGCCCCGAGAGGCGCTCGTCCCAGAACTTCTCGAGGCCCGACTGGCCGTAGAAGGAGAAGGAGTAGCCCAGGGGATGGGCAAAGAGCTCACCGCGCGGGTACGAGCGCACGTACTCCCCGCTCCTGCGCCGCGTGCTGCGCGCCAGCACCCGTCCGTTGTCCGCCAGGATCGAGCCGCGCGGCTTCTTGGCGTTCTTCTGCGCCGGAATCTTGTTGAGCGCGTTCTGGTTGAGCTGACGCTGCTCGAAGACAGTCCAGCGAGCGGTGTAGAAGAAGAGCAGCGCAAAGAGCAGCACGACGACGAAGAACACGCGCCGGATCGGCCTGTTCATGCTCGAGACGCCCACCTCAGAGCACCCCACCGGCAGCGGCATCGCTGCGCCTGGCGTCGTTCGAGATCTTCATCAGCAGGGCGACGAGGATGAAGTTGGCGACGATGCTGCTGCCGCCGTAGGAGACGAACGGCAGGGTCACGCCGGTCAGCGGGATCACCGTCGTGACGCCGCCGACGATCACGAAGACCTGCAACGCAAAGACGAAGGTGAGGCCGGTGGCCAGCAGCTTGGCGAAGGGGTCGCGGGCCAACGTCGCCGTGCGCAGGCCGCGCACGACGAAGAGCAGGTAGAGCAGCAGCAGCGCCGCCGCGCCGACGAGCCCGACCTCGCCGACGACGAGCGCGTAGATCGAGTCGGTCTTGACGGCCGGCAGGATCGGCGCTCCGCCCGAACTGATGAGGGCCTGGCCGAAGCCGCTGCCAAGCGCACCGCCGTCGGCCATCGTGAAGAGCCCCTGGGCGATCTGGTAGCTGCCACCTTCGGCGTGGAAGAGCTCGCCGCTCAAGGGGTGCTGCCAGATGTCGATGCGGGCCTGCACGTGCCCGACGGTGCTGCTGAAGAAGGCAAAGCCGAAGATGAACATCGCCAGCCCCAGCACGACATAGCTGACGCGTCCGGTGGCCACGTAGAGCAGCGCCAGAAAGCCACCGAAGTACATCACGGCGCTGCCGAGGTCGCGGATGAAGACGAGCATGAACATCGCCACGGCCCAGATCGCGATCATCGGACCGAAGTAGCCCAGCGGCGGGAAGCTGACGCCGAAGATGCGGCGCTCGCGCGAAACCAGAATCTCGCGCGTCTCGGCAAGATAAGCCGCGACGAAGATCACGATGGCCAGCTTGGCCAGCTCGGTCGGCTGGAAGGAGATCGGCCCGAGGTTGATCTGCAGGTAGGCGCCGTTGACAACGCCGCCGGTCAGACGCGGCAGCAGCAGCAGCAGGAAGGCCCCGATGGCGATCGTGTAGCGGTAGCGCTCGAGCACCGAGAGGTCGCGCACCGCGATCACCGTGCCGGCGAACGCGACCAGCGCGATCACGAACCACTGCGCCTGCTCGCGTGCGAGCTCGGGGTCGATGCGGTAGAGCGTGACGATGCCGAAGCCGGCCAGAGCCGCCGTCACGGGGTAGAGGTAAGGGTCGGCCTCAGGCAGGAAGATGCGCACGAAGATGTGCCCGGCCAGACAGAGGCCGAGGAAGATCGCGCCGTAGGTGATCGTCAGGTCGTTGACCTGCAGTTCTGCCGCCAGCAGTACAGCGGCGAAGCCGGCCGCGGTGGCCAGCGCCACCGGCAAGAGTCCGAGCAGTTCGCGGTTGCGCGCGCTGAGCATCGACGCCGCCCGGCGTTACGGGCCGCTGGCCCCGCCCGTCGGCTGGTCCCGTTCGAGCGCCTTGCGCCCCTCGACGCTGACCGGGTCGATCTCGCCCAGTTCGATCTGCCTTGCGAGGTCGAGTGCGTCGCGCCTTGAGCGCAGCTTGTGGTCGAGGATGCTCTGGCGCAGCGCCGGCGGCAGCTCGCTGACCGGCACGCTGGTGACGTAGTCGCGTGTGTAGAGGTTGACGCTCAGCGGCAGCTCATACGGCAGCCCGCGGTAGACCGTCACGAGCCCCTTCTCATTGCCGCCGATGAAGTAGATGTTGAGTGAGGCCACGATGGCGCCGGCGACGGCGATGAGGATCACGCCGCTGATGATCAGGCCACCTACCCAGCGGCGCTGCTTCCTTGAGGCCGCGCGGCGACGGTCGTACTCGGCCGTCGTGGTGACCGGCGTCGCGCCGGCGGCGGCCGTCTGCGGCTGCGGCGCGCGAGTGGCCGTAGCGGGCTCGGCCTGGGTCGTGGCTGCTGCCGGCTCTGCTTGCTGGGCAGGCTCGACGGCCGGGGCTGCGGTCACGACGGTGTGCGCCGCCGTCGCCTCATTCTCGGGCTCGCTGGCGCCTGCCGGGGCCTGACCCTCGACGCGGAACGCGACGGCGGTGATGTTGTCGACGCCGCCGTTCTCGTTGGCCCGACGGATCAATTCTTCTGCGACTTCTTTCATCGGCGTGCCCGCGCCCATCTGTTCGGCGATCGTGGCCTCGTCGACCATGCCGGTGAGACCGTCGCTACAGATCAGGTAGACGTCGCCACCCTGAACGCCGTGGCTGAGCGTGTCGACCTCGACGTCGTCCTCCGGCCCCAGCGCCCGCGTCAGGATCGAACGCTGCGGGTGGACCTCGGCCTCGGCCTCGGTGATGGCACCGCGTCTGACCATTTCTCCGACCAGCGAGTGGTCGCGCGTCAGACGCGTCAGCTCGCCGCCGCGCAGGCGGTAGGCGCGGCTGTCGCCGACGTGGGCGATCGTCAATTCTGATTCGCCCAGGAGCAGCGCCGTGATCGTCGTGCCCATGCCGTTGAACTGCTCGTCGCTGATCGACTTGGCGTAGATCTCGTGGTTTGCGCGCAGCACGGCCGCCGCCATCCGCGGCTCCGGCGCAAGCGACTCGTCGAGCGGCTGCTTGAAGACGTCCACTGCGATACCCGAGGCGACCTCTCCGGCGTTGGCACCGCCCATGCCGTCTGCGACGACGAACAGCGGGACGCGCACGAAGTGCGAATCCTCGTTGGCCCGGCGCACGCGTCCGACATCGGTCGCAGCACTGTGGTCGACGACGCGCAGCATCAGCTACTCCTCATATCTGAACTCAGTGTCGCCAATGGTGATCTTGTCGCCGGGGGTCAGCTGCTGCGGGGAGTCGACCAGCCTGCCGTTGAGGTAGGTGCCGTTGGTCGAACCGAGGTCCTCAAGATAGTTGTACGGGCCACGCGGAGTGATGCGCGCGTGGCGTGCCGAGGCGAAGACGTCCTCGACGATCACCTCGGCCGGCTTGTCGCGACCCAGCAGGAGGCCGCCGAGCAGGTCGAAGGAGCTGCCCGTCTCATAGGCGCTCGCCGCGACCACGACGAGGCGCGGGCGTACCCCGGCCTTGAGGTCGATCGGTGCCTGCCCGCCGTGGGCGTCGAGCAAGGGGTCGAACTCTGCGTGCGCGCCAACGTCGAGCTCGCGCGCAGCGCTGCGCACGACCCAGACGATGAAGAGGAAGAGCAGGGCCAGGAAGGCGAACTTGAGTGCAACTGCCAGTGGATCATCCATCGCAGCGTCACTCCAGCACGAACTTGAAGACGGTGTTGCCGACCTCGATCATGTCGCCGCTGCGCAGCACAGCCTGCCCGTGCAAGGGCCCGCCGTTGAGCCGGGTCCCGTTGGTCGACCCGAGGTCGCTGGCCAACCAGTCGCCGCCGTCGGACATGAACTGCATGTGGCTGCGCGAAATACTCGGGTCGTCGAGCTGGATGTCGGCCTCGCGGCCGCGCCCGACGACGATGCGCGGCGGCGTCAGGGCGAAGCGCCGATCACCCGACTCGAGCACGGCGCGCATCGACGCCCGCGGCGGCTCGGCGGCCGCCAGCTCCTCAGGCGGGGCCGCGAGGTCGCGGACGTTGTAGACCTGCGTGTGGCCCGAGGGCGCCTGCGGCTCCACCGGCTCGAGCTCCTCGTCTGGCACGTCGGCAAGGCGCGCCTGGATGCCGAAGAGCCCGAGCTCGAGGCGCTTCTCGGTCTCGAAGCTGACAGTCGGACGCGAGAGCAGCGAGTAGCCGCGCTTGCGCGCGTGCTCGAGCAGATACAGCGAAAGCTCGCGCTGCAGCCCCTCCTCGAAGTGTTCGAACTGCTGGCGGTCGCGCGGCGAGAGAAAGACCGTGTACTCGTTGGGCGCGTAGGTGCGCGAGATCGAAGCCGCACGATGGTGGTCCATCTCGCGCGCCAGTTTGCGCGCCAGCTCGATCGGCTGCACCTCGCTCTTGAAGGCCGACTTGAACCCGCCTTCGATGAGGCGTTCGAGCTTGGCTTCGAAGTTCTTGAGAAAGTTCACGCGCGCAGGTGTCCCCGGGGGCTTCGCTGGCCGGAAAACGCCGCCCCTTGCTGTGCGAAAACCCTACCCCGACGCAGGCTCAGAAAGGCCGCGCCGATGAGCAGTGCCGAGAGCGCCGCGCCGACGAGCACGAAGCCCGGCATGGCCGCGCGCGCAAACACCTCGCCGATCGCGATCTGTGCAGCGACGAACAGCGTCGCAAAGCCCGCCCATGCCCACAGCGGAGCGGCACGCTCGGCCAGCAGCGCCGCGGCGGCGGCAGCCAGTGCCCAGAGCCCGAAGCTGGCAAGGTACGCGAGCTCGCCGAACGCCGCCAATGAGTGGAGCGCCACGTCGGCGAACTGCCGCAGCTGCCGGCTCTCGTCGACGGCGTCCGGCAGCGCCAGCACAAGCCCGTGGCCCGACCACGCCTGCAGCGCCAGCACCACACCGAAGGCGCCGGCGCCGGCCAGCGCCGCGTCGGTCACGCGCCCCAGCGGCATGATCGCCGCCAGCGTTGCGATCAGGGCCGGCGCGATGAGGAAGATCGCCGCGCCGACCTGGCCGTCGAAGGCCAACGCCGTCGCCCCGGCTGCAAGCGCCAGCGCCCAGCCGGCGCGCGGCATCAGAAAGACCACGACCGCGGCCAGCAGTGGTGGCGGCCAGCTCAGCGGGATCGCGGCCGCGGCCGTGAGCGCGACGGTGACGCCGGCGGCCAGAGTCGCTGCCGCCAGTCGCCCGAAGCGTGCCTGCAGGGGATACGCCTCAAGCTCGGGCTGCACCCGCGGCGCCGGGCGCTCGTGGGCGTAACTGTCTGAGCGCGTCACCTGACGGCGCGAGAAGAGACCGCGCAGGCGCAGCGTCAACGTCGGCGCGGCCAACTGGTGGCTGAGCTCGGGCAGCGCGTCGTAGAGCACCTGACCGAGCTCCTCGACCGTTGGGCGCAATGTCGGTTCGGGCTCAAGGCAGGCGTCGATGATCCATGTCAGCTCCTGCGGCAGGTCGCGTCGCTGCCGCGCCAGACGCGAGCGGCGGCCCTTGCCGGGGCCTGCCCCGGTGAAGCACTCGAAGAGGGTGAGCGCCAGGGAGTAGACGTCGCTGGCGGGAGTTGCCGGCTCGCCGGCCTCCTGCTCGGGCGCGACATAGCCGCGCGAGCCGGCGTGCGGGCCGGCCTGCAGCGCCCCGCCGTAGTGGCCGGGGTCGACGATGCTGGCGATACCGAAGTCCATCAACTTGGCCGGCTGCACGCGCCACCCGCCCGATCCCTGGAGCCAGTCGGCGCTGACCATCACGTTGGCCGGCTTGACGTCGCGGTGCACCACACCCTGCTGGTGTGCGTGGCCCAGCGCCTCGCAGAGTGCGTAACCGATGCGACCGGCGTCGTTGTCCGAGAGCTGTCCGCGCGTGATCATCTCGCTCAGCGTGTAGCCGCGGACGAGTTCGTTGATCATGTAGATCGTCTCGCCCTCGTTGATCACCTCGTAGAGCGAGACGATCGCCGGGTGGTTGAGGCGGGCGGTGGCGCGCGCCTCGCGCAGCGCGTCTGCCGTGTCGGTCAGTTCGCTGTCGAGCCGCAGCTCCTTGATCGCCACGGGGCGCTCGAGCAGCATGTCAAATCCCTCCCAGACCGTGCCGAAGCCGCCGCGGCCCAGCGGCACCAGCAGTTCGAAGCGGTCGCGCAGGCGCCCCCTGCCCGCTTTCGGACGTGCCGCGCGCGTCGTGCGCGCGCGCAACGTCTCAGTCCGGAATCCCATAGCTGGGTTTTTCGCTGAAGAGCCCGCCGGGCCTGCATCTGCGCGCTGCAATTGCATGGCCAAATCTGGACGCGCGAGGGGGGATCCGCCCGGTCGACGGGGAATACTCTCAGCAGACCCCTTGGTCGAGCACCCGGGGGCAACACTTATGGCCTCGTTTTCTGGCGACGAACACGACCGACCGACACGTCCCGCGCGCTCCGGCGGCGAGGGCTTCGACCACCAGCAGGTGATGCAGCGGCGTGCCGTCGCCGTCGGCCTGATCGTGCTCTTCGTGATCGTCGTGGCGCTGCTGGCGCGCGGCTGCCAGACCAGCCGCCAGACCAACGCCGTGAAGGAGTTCGTCAAGCAGGCCAACTCGATCGTCACACAGTCCAACCAGACCTCGCGCGACTTCTTCGGCCTGCTGCGCGACCCCGGCGACGCCTCGGCCACCGACATTGAGACCTCGGTCAACGTGCAGCGCTCGCAGGCCTCTGAGCTGGTGCGCCAGGCCTCAAACCTCGACGCCGGCGGCGAGAACCTCGACGCCGCCCGGCAGTACCTCGTCGAAGCCCTTGAGTTCCGCCGCGACGGCCTGACGGCGATCTCCGAGCAGATCGGCAAGGCACTCGGCGACCAGGACCCCGAGGCCGCAACCGAGCGCATCGCCGCCAACATGCAGCAGTTCCTGGCCAGCGACGTGATCTACTCGCAACGCGCCTACGCCTACATGAACGCCGCCATCCGCGACCGCAAGGTGGAGGGCACGCAGGTGCCGGCCAGCCAGTTCCTGCCCAGCCTCGAATGGCTCGACCCGGCGCAGGTCGAGGATGTCTTCTCGCGCACCCGCGGCGGCAGCGGCAGCAGCGGTCCGGTGGCGCCCGGAACACACGGCACCGGAATCACGGGCGTCACGGCTCAGCCCTCTGGCGCGTCGATGTCGGCCGGCGGCAGCGTCGACCTCAACGGCGCACGATCGATCGAGGTGGACGTGCAGAACCAGGGTGAGAACGACGAGAGTGACGTCGTGGTGCAGTACACGATCACTGGTGCCGGTGCGACGATCCGCCAGGCCAAGACGATCCCCTCGATCAAGGCCGGTGAGACGATCAAGGTCACGCTCCCGCTCTCGAAGATTCCCGCCTCCGGCGCCAACGCCTCACTGAAGGTGAACGTCAAGAAGGTGCCCGGCGAGGAAAACCTCGACAACAACTCGCAGTCCTTCGACGTCACCTTCTGAGCACGAGTTTCATGGAGGCGGGGCCTGCGGGTGGCGGCCATCCGTGACGGTAGGGTGAAAGGCCCATGAGCATTTCTGAGAGTGCCTATCAATGGCTTGCCATCGCCGGCGCCGCGCTCGGTGTGCTCTGCCTCATCCTGCTGCTCGTCAACGCATTTCTGTTGCGCCGCGTACGCCGTGCTCAGAAGATCGTCCTGGCTGGAACCGAGCGCGACCTCGTCGGACACGCCGAGGCCCTGCAGCGCGAGTTCGTCTCGCTGCGCGACTGGCTCGAAGACGTGTCGGTCGTCCTCGACCAGCGCATGGAGCGACTCGAGCGCGGGCTCGAAGGCTCGATCACGCACACGGCGATGGTGCGCTACGACGCCTTCGGCGCCAAGTCCGGCAAGCAGAGCAGCAGCGTGGCGCTGCTCGACGAGCACCGCACGGGCGTGGTGCTCACCGCCATCGTCAGCCGCAACTTCTCCCACCTCTACGTCAAGAACCTCGTGGCCGGCGCGTCCGACATCGAGCTCTCACCCGAAGAACGCCACGCCGTCGAGCTGGCCTTCGCCAAACCCGGCGAGCCGCCGGCAGCGCCTGCACCGCCGGCCCCGACCCGCATCGTCAGCAAAGGGCGCGTCGCCCCACCGGAGCCGCCCGGGACGCCCGCAGTGCACGAAGCCCGAGAAGCCAGAGTTGAGCGCTGAGCGACCCGGCATCCCGCGCCGCATCGGCCACCTCGGACCACCCGGCACGCACGGCGAAGAAGCGCTGCGCGCTGCGCTGGGGCGGCACGATGCGCGAACCGAGCTCGTCGCGCTCGAGACCAACGCCGACGTTGTGCGGGCCGTGCAGGACGGCAGCGTCGAAGCCGGCTTCGTCCCGATCGAGAACTCGATCGAAGGCGCCGTCACCGAGACACTCGACGCGCTCGTCCACGACGCCCCCGACGTCGAGATCGCCGGCGAGATCATCTGGCCTGCTCACCACGCGCTGATCGCCGCGCGCGACGTCGAGCTCGACACGATCACGATCGTCACCTCGCACCCGCAGGCGCTGGCGCAGTGCGCGCGCTTCATCGATGAGAAGCTGCCGCGGGCCGAGAAGCTGGCCCAGGTTTCAACCGCCGGCGCGGCCCGCCACGCCATCAACGAAGGGGACGGTTGCGCCGCCATCGGCGCCCGCATCGCCGCCGAGATCTACGGCGGGGTCGTACTGCTCGACGAAGTCGAAGACGTCGTCGGCAACCGCACCCGCTTTGTCTGGCTCTCGCGCAGCGGCCACCCGATCACCGTACCTACCCCGACCGGCGCTGGCGCGCCGGCGCCAAAGACCTCCCTCGTCTTCGCCGGATTCAACGACACCTCGCCGGGTGGTCTCGTCAGCATCCTCGGCGAGTTCGCCGAGCGCGACGTGAACATGAGCAAGATCGAGTCGCGTCCAGAGCGCACGAGCCTCGGTCACTACCTCTTCTTCGTCGACCTCGACGGCTCGGCCGACGACGCCGTGATCGCGGCCGCCATCGAGGCAGTCCAGGCCAAGGTCGAGAGCCTGCGCATTCTCGGCTCGTTCGACGCCTACGAACTCTGAGCGCCCGCCGCAGTCTCTAGACTCAGCTCGATGGCAACGCCACGCCAGAGCAGTGACTGCTCTGAGCCCGGCGATGTTTCCGGGCTCAACCGACCGGGATTTCTGACGGAGTCGCCGGTGTTGGGTTCGCTTGCGCCGCAAACGCCCGCCGGGGCGCGCTTCAACGCCGCGGAGTCGTCTTCGCGCGGCGC
>JBIQMF010000044.1:0-9517 GCA_044463545.1 Solirubrobacterales bacterium | reverse complement strand
GGATGACACACGAACACACTGTTCACAAGTGTCCAGAGAGTCACTAACGGCGCTGTCTTTCGGGGGGTGCTGCAAGGAACACCTGGGCGGCTCATTCGATGCTCTGCCCGCCTACAATCAGTTCGCACATCACACACGGGGACGCCAGGTATCGACGAGGCTGAATTCGTGGGTGGAGTTGCGAGCCGAGGTGGTCCGGAGGCCTCGTAAAACACCGGACAAAAACACACATGCGGACTCTCACGAGTACGCCCTCGTCTAAATAGACCGAGGCATCCGTCCAACCTGGGCCCGTGGGTTGGGTAGCGGGTGTCAGCCAACGGGCTTGACCGAAGCGTGCGCATCAGGCGCCCGGTGACATCGAACTGACGCTGGACTCCGTGGACCCTGCCGGCCTGGCCAAGCGGAGTCGAGACTCAGAAAGCCGGACACGCTCGTAGACGCTTCAATTCACGCAGTCACGGACGCGGGTTCAACTCCCGCCGTCTCCACTCATGGCGCTGGTGTCATGGCGCTCGTGCCCATGGCGACCGGGCGCACGATCTCGCGCCGCGAGCCGTGTTCGGTGCGATCGACACGTACTGAGCCGATCGGCACGATCGGCGCGGCCGGTAGGCTCTGCCCCAGGCCGCTGCTCAGCTGGCCCCGGACGAGGCGCGCCGTACCCGGTCTGACGACGGTGTTGTTGAAGGACATTGCTCATGACCTGGCTTGTACTGATTCTCTCTGGCGCGCTCGAGACCGTCTGGGCCGGTGCGTTGAACTCGCTCAACGGGCGATTCCGGCCCGCGATCGCCGTCCTCCTGGTGGTGTCGATGGGCCTGAGCCTCGCCGGGCTCGCGTATGCCATGCGGTCGATCCCGATCGGCACCGCCTACGCCGTGTGGGTCGGGGTGGGCTCGGTGGTGACGGTCGCGTACGGCATCCTCGCGCTGGGTGATCCGGCCGGCGCCCTGCGACTCGGCTGTATCGCTCTCATCGTGGTCGGGATCATCGGGCTCAACTTCGCCTGAGGGTCCGCGCGGCCGAAGCCGTATGCTGGCGAGATGGCCGACACCTCTCAGCCGATGCCCGAAGTCCCCGGCGTCGATCACATCTATGTAAACGCCGGCGGTCTGCGCACGCACGTGGCCGTCACCGGCCCCGAGTCCGGCGAACCAGTCGTGCTGCTCCACGGCTGGCCCCAGCACTGGTGGTTGTGGCGCAACGTCATGCCGACGCTGGCCGCGGCCGGCCACCGCGTGTACGCGCCGGACCTGCGCGGGCTGGGCTGGACCGAGGCCACGGACCGTCTGGCCGACTACGACAAGCGGCAGTTTGCGCGCGATGTCGTCGCGCTGCTCGACGCGCTCGAGCTTGGACGCGTCAATCTCGCGGGCCACGACTGGGGTGGTTGGGCCGGCTTCATCGTCGCCATGCAGCACCCGGACCGCGTGCGGCGCTTCCTGGCCATGAACATCCCGCCGCCGTGGCTCGACCCCGGACCCTTCGACATCAAGAAGGCGCTGAAAGCACTGTCGAAGCTCTGGTATCAGGTCGTGATGGCGACGCCGGGCATCTCACGCTTCGCCCAGGCCGGCAAGGGCCGCCCGATCTTCGAGCGCCAGATCATCGGCAGCGCCAACAACAAGGACGCCTTCACGCCCGAGGTGGTCGACACCTACCTCGGCCAGTTCGCCGATCGCCAGCGCTCGCGCACCTCGACCTACATCTACCGACGCTTTCTGCTCAGCGAGCTGCCTGCGATCCAGCTGGGCAAGTACGCGCCCGGGCGCCTCAGCGTGCCGTCGAAGCTCCTGTTCGGCCTCGACGACGTCGCCATCGACGCCGGAATCCTCGACGCCGACCACTCACTGCGCGCCGACGACCTGCAGATCGAACGCGTCGCCGACTGCGGCCACTTCATCGTCGACGAACGGCCCGAGCTCGTCGCCCAGCGGCTCGTCGAGTTCTTCTCCTGAGCGGCGCCAATGCGCCCTGCAGAGGCCCACGGCATGGACATCTGTACCTAAGTCAGTGGAAACATCTGGCAAAATCGCAATACTCAGTAGTAGCGCCTCAAGTACGTCGTCTGAGGTCCGATAGAAACTTCAGTGGTGCAACAGCAGCGCCTGCGCCTTCGGTCAGATGCCGAAGCAGCCAGTCGACGCGATGCACCGGGAGAGTCCCGATGATCAACCGTCATCGAAAAACTTTTGCAGCGGTTTTGAGTCTCTGCCTGCTGATGGCAGCCTTCGCCGTTGCCACGGGGGCTTCCGCCGCGGATCCTGCGACGGGGGATCAACCTGCCACGACCCAGCCCGACAACGCTGACGCAGGTCAGGCTGACGCGGGCCAGGCTGACGCAGGGCAGGGCGCCGACGCAGGCGAGGGTTCCGCCGCCGCGGAGACGACCGACCCGCCGACCGAACCTCCGGCGGAGCCGACAGATCCGCCCGTCGAACCGACTGATCCCACCGATCCCACTGAGCCCACTGAGCCGACCGGCCCGGTCGAGCCCGAGCCGACGACACCGACCGACGCCACGGGCCCCGTCGCCGACTCGGCCGACCCACAGGTGCCGCCGGCCGGCGCGGGCAGCACGACCGACCCTGCGGCGCCAGCGACGACGACGCCCGAGGACTCGGGCGATGCCCGGCGCCCAGCGGCAGAAGAGACCGTCACCGAGGAGAACGACAGCCGCGACGGCAGGCGCACCGCGGCGAGCAACGGCGCAGAGACCGCCGGCGCGGTGGTGCCTCCCGCGGTCGCACCGCTGGTCACGGACAGCCCGACGGTGCGCGGGGGCATCGGCAGCGCGCCCGACCGCGCAGCCCGGCAGATCGGTGACCAACTGCAGCGCAACGCCGAAGCCGGGGTGGCCGCCAGCATCGTCGTCACGCGCATCGTCAGCGAGATTCCGACCTGGGTCTTCTGGGCGCTCGGCGGGTTGGTGCTCGTCGCCCTGGCCGGTCTTGCGCTCTACCTGCGCGAGCTGCGCCGTCGTCGTTCGGCCGAACACGAGGCGCTCGTCGACGTGCTCACGGGCATCTCCAACCGCAAGGCCTTCGACCGTCGGCTCGACCTCGAATGGCGTCGCGCGGCGCGCTACGGGCGCTCGCTGGGGTTGATGGTGATGGACCTCGACGGCTTCAAGCTCGTCAACGACGAGAAGGGTCACGCCGAGGGCGACCGCGTGCTGCGCGCCGTCGGTCAGGCGCTCGACACGCGCATGCGCGACACCGACCTCGTCGCCCGCATCGGTGGCGACGAGTTCGCCATCATCTGCCCCGAGACCGGCATCAACGAACTGATGACGATCCGTCGCCAGCTGTCCGAGCAGGTCGGCGGCTCGCTCGACCACGGTGTCGGCCTCAGCATCGGCCTTGCCGAATACGTGCCCGGCGACCGCGACGCGACGAGCATCCTGGCCCGCGCCGACGAGTCGATGTACCGCGTGAAGCGCGGCGATGCGGCACTCACCACGGCCTGAGCCGCACGCAATTTCGCCCTCACTACCGGGCGCCAGCAGGGTTTTCACATCTACCCTCAGGGCGTGATCGCGCAATGATCGAAATCTCCGGTGAGCGCTGGATTGCGGCCAGTTGCGAGCAGATCTGGATGCTCGTCGACGAAGACGTCTGCCGCGCCCGTTGGCTGAGTTTCAACGACCGCATCACCGAGGTCACCGTGCACGAGCACTCGCGGCGCGTCGGGTGGAACACGCAGGATCACCCACGGACGCCGGGCCCGCAGTGCACAAGTTGTCTAACGATCGAGTTGATCCCCGAGGGCGCTGGTACGCGCGTGCGCATCCTCGCCACGCGCGAGCCGTTGGGCAGGCTGGGTGCGCTTGCCATGAAGGTCGTCTCGCAACGCGCCTGTGAGCGCGACATCAACCGCTCGCTGAGCCAGCTCGCGGGCATGCTCGGCGGGCGCTGAGGCCCCGCTTGCAAGCACGCACGCAAGATCAGGGCAGAACCGTCTATTCTTCATCGGCCCGCCCAGCCTGCGCCGATGCGCCAGGTCTTCCTCTTCAAGAGATTCAAGACACATGTCAAAGACATACGTAGCCACGCCCGAGACCCGCAACCGTGAATGGGTCATCGTCGACGCCGAGGGTCAGACCCTTGGGCGCCTCGCCACGCAGATCGCAGACACGCTGCGCGGCAAGAACAAGCCCGAGTACACCCCGCACATCGACACCGGTGATTTTGTCGTCGTCGTGAACGCCGAGAAGATCAAGGTGACGGGCAACAAGTTGACCGACAAGGTCTACTACCGCCACACCGGCTATCCCGGTGGTCTGCGCAGCCGCACGCTCGAGGAGCAGCTCGACCGCCGCCCCGAAGAGGTCATCCGCAGCGCGGTCAAGGGCATGATCCCGCGGACGCGACTCGGTCGCGCGCAGCTCAAGAAGTTGAAGGTCTACGCCGGCGCCGAGCACCCGCACAAGGCTCAGAACCCGCGTGTCCTTGAGCTTTAGTCACAGGTACTGAAAGAAAGAGTTTGAAGTCGTGAGCGACGAGATCACCCAGGAAGTTCAAGAAGAGGTCGTCGAGACCCAGTCCGCGCCGACACCGCTGTCGCTGGCCGCCGATGCCCGCTACATCGCCACGGGCAAGCGCAAGACCGCAGTCGCCCGCGTGATCCTGAAGCCCGGCAAGGGCGAGATCAAGGTCAACGGCCGCGAGCTCAACGAATACTTCCCGCGCCCCACGCTGCAGATGACCGCGCGTGAGTCGCTCGAGCGTGTCGGCAGCACCGACCGCGTCGATGTCACCGTGCGCGTGCACGGCGGCGGCGTCGCGGCCCAGGCCGGCGCGGTCCGCCACGGCATCGCCCGTGCGCTCATCGAGGCCGACGAGAACCTCCGCGGCGAGCTCAAGCGCGCCGGCTTCCTGACGCGTGACGCTCGCGTCAAGGAGCGCAAGAAGGCCGGGCTCAAGAAGGCCCGCAAGCGCCCGCAGTTCAGCAAGCGCTAGTCGCTGCCCGCGAGGGTCGGCGCAGTGGCGCGCAAGTATTTCGGAACCGATGGGATCCGCGGCGACGCCGAGTCGCTGCTGACCGACGACCTTGTGCGTCGGCTCGGAGCTGCCGCCGTCAGCGTGCTCGGGGGTGTCGGCACGTGCATGGCGGTGCTGCGCGACACCCGTGCCTCGGGCCCGCGGATCGAGCGCGCACTGGCCGCTGGCGCCGCGTCGGCAGGTGCCGATGTCAAGCTCGCCGGCGTCCTGCCGACCCCGGCGGCTGCCGTTCTCATCGACAAGCTGGGTTTCGAGCTCGTCGCCGTCGTCAGCGCATCGCACAACCCCTGGCAGGACAACGGCATCAAGTTCTTCGGGCCCGGGGCGCTCAAGTTGACCGACGCCGTCGAGGAGGAGATCGAGGCTGCCATCGACACGCCACCGGCTGCGGCTGCGCAGGCCGGCACCGTCTCTGAGCTGCACGGCGCCGAGGATGACTACGTACGGGCACTGCTTGCGCGCTTCGCCGAGCTTGACCTCTCGGGCATGAAGATCGCGCTCGACACGGCGAACGGCGCGACCTACCGCGTCGCGCCGCGCGTATTGCGCGAACTGGGCGCCGAGGTCAGCGTCACGGCCGACCAGCCCGACGGCACCAACATCAATGAGGCGTGTGGCTCGACCCACATCGAGGCGCTGGCCGCGCTCGTGTCGGGCGGGGCGCACGATGTCGGCTTCGCCTTTGACGGCGACGGCGACCGCGTCCTGGCCGTCGACGCGGCCGGCAGCGTCGTCGACGGCGACGAGATGATCGCCGTCGCGGCGCTGCACCTGCACAACTGCGGCCGCCTGCCCGGCGACGGGGTGGCCGTCACGGTCATGACCAACTACGGATTTCACAACGCAATGCGCGAGGCCGGCATCAACGTCGAGGTCACGGGCGTCGGCGACCGCTACGTACTCGAGGCTCTGCTGGCCAATGACTGGGCGCTCGGGGGCGAGCAGTCGGGGCACGTGATCGACCGTGGCTTCGTGCCGACCGGTGACGGCACGGCCAGCGCGTTGCTCGTGCTCGAGGCGATGGCCGCTGCGGGCCGGCCGCTGGCCGAGTTGATCCCGATGCAGAAGCTGCCGCAGAAGCTCGTCAACGTGCGCGTGGCCGCGCGCGAAGCCGTGGCCGGCGCCACGGCGGTATGGGATGCCGTCGATGCCGCAAACGCCCGCCTTGAGGGTCACGGACGCGTGCTCGTGCGTCCTTCCGGCACCGAACCGCTGGTGCGCGTGATGGCCGAGGCGCCGACACTCGACGAGGCCGCACGGGTCTGTCAGGAGTTGGCCGAACTGATCGAGCGCGAGCTTGCCTGATCGCACAGACAGCGCCGCCGCGCCACCTATCCTCCGCTGAATGTGTGGAATCGTCGGATACGTCGGCACAAGGCCGGCGCGAGAGCTTCTGATCGGCGGCCTCAGTCGTCTTGAGTACCGCGGCTATGACTCTGCTGGGATTGCCCTCGTGCGCCCCTCGGGCGTGCAGACGATCCGCGCCGTCGGCGAGCTGAAGAACCTCAAGGAGGCGATCCAGGACCGCACGTGGAGCGGGCAGACCGAGGCGCTCACGGGGATCGGCCACACGCGCTGGGCAACCCACGGTGAGGTCACCGAGGAGAACGCCCATCCGCACTTTGACCCGACCGGTCGTGTGCAGATCGTGCTCAACGGCATCGTCGAGAACTGGTCGGAGCTGCGCGAGCGCTTCCTCGCCCGTGGCGACCGCTTCACCTCCGAGACCGACGCCGAGGTCGTCGCGCACCTTGTGGCCGACCACTACGACGGCGACCTCGTGGAAGCCGTACGCAAGGCCTTCAACGAGCTGCGCGGCCACTACGCCTTCGTGGCTGCCAGCGCCGACGAGCCGGATCTCATCGTCGCCGCGCGCCACGAGTGTCCGATGGTGATCGGCGTGGGCGAGGGGGAGATGTTTGTGGCTTCGGACATCCCGGCCTTCCTCAGCCAGACGCGCCGCGTGCAACAGGTCGAGGACGACGAGATCGTCGCCATCCGCAGCAGCGGCGCCGAGTTCATCACTGCGGCCGGCCAGCCCGTCACGCGCGAGGCCGAGGACATCACCTGGGACGAGGACGAGGCCGAGAAGGGCGGCTTTGACACCTTCATGCTGAAGGAGATCTATGAGCAGCCCGACGCCGTCGCCGAGACGATTGCCGACCGCGTGATCCAGGACGACAGCGTCGACCTCGGTGAAGACTTCCTCCCCGACGAGCTGTTGGCCGGGGTCGGCCGCATCGTGATCGTCGCCTGTGGTACGAGCTACCACGCCGGGCTCATCGGGCGCTACGTGATCGAGCACTGGTCGCGCGTCCCTGTGGCGATGGACATCGCTTCAGAGTTTCTCTACTCGGACCCGGTGCTGCACGAGGATGACCTCGTGATCGGCATCACGCAGTCCGGCGAAACACACGACACACTGGCGGCGATGCGTCTGGCACGCGCCGCGGGGGCCAAGGTTGTGGCCATCACCAACGTCATGGGTTCGCGCGCCACTCGCGACTCCGACGCCGTGCTCTTCACGCGCGCCGGCCGTGAGATCGGTGTCGCCGCCACCAAGACGTTCGTCTCGCAGGTCGCGGCGATGTACCTCATCGCGCTGAAGATGGCTGAACTCAAGGGCGGGCTCGACGCCGCCGAGCGCCGCGAGCTGATTGCCGAACTGCGCAGGCTGCCGCAGTATCTGCAGGAGATGATCCCTGTCGACGACGAGCGCGCGGCCAGGATCGCCGACCACTGGTCGGAATCGAACTTCTTCCTCTACCTCGGCCGCCACGTCGGGTTGGGCGTGGCGCTCGAAGGCGCGCTGAAGCTCAAAGAGGTCTCCTACATCCCGGCCGACGCCTACGCAGCCGGCGAAATGAAGCACGGCCCGATCGCCCTGCTCGACGAGCACACGCCCGTGGTCTGCGTCGCCACCGACTCTCCCGTCTACGACAAGATGACATCGAACATGGCCGAGGTGCGCGCGCGTAAGGCATACGTCATCGCCGTCGCCGCCGAGGGCAATGAGAGCGTCCACGAATACACCGACGAAGTGCTCTTCGTGCCGCGCACGAACTGGCTGCTGCAGCCGCTGCTGGCCGTGGTGCCGATGCAGCTGCTGGCCTACCACATCGCCACCAACCGCGGCCTCAACGTCGATCGCCCGCGCAACCTGGCCAAGACCGTCACGGTCGAGTAGCGCGGGCACCCTGCCGCCCGCACCGGTCGCCCTGCGCGCCAGCCGCCCGGCCATTTAGGCTGGGGGCGATGATCGGCATCGACCTGCTCGAGATCGAACGTATGCGCAGCGCGCTTGAACGCAGGCCGCGGCTGGCCGCTCGACTCTTCACCGCCGAAGAGCGCGCCTACGCCGAAGCGCGCAAGAACTCCGCCCAACACTTCGCCGCGCGCTTCTGCGCCAAAGAGGCCGTCGCCAAGGCGCTGGGCCTCACCGCCTGGGGGTTCAAGGACATCGAGGTCGTCTCCACCGGTGCGGCGCCGCGCGTGCGCCTGGGCGGCGCGGTCGCCACGCTTGCGGCGGCGCGCGGGGTCGAGTTGCACCTCTCGCTGACGCACAGTGACCTCACTGCCGGAGCGGTTGCTGTCGCCATGCCGAAAGCGGGCACGCCGTGAGTGCGGCGCTGCCGGGGTGGTCTGACCCGCTCTACGACGCGGCCGGAGTGCGCGCGGCCGACGAGTGGGCGGTCACCGAGCAGGGTGTCCCGTCGCTCGAGCTGATGGAGCTGGCTGGCCAGGCGATTGCACGCGCCGCGCTCGAACCTGCCCCCGAGGGGCCGATCCTGATCATCTGCGGCAAGGGCAACAACGGCGGCGACGGGCTTGTCGCCGCGCGCCTGCTGCGCGAGAACCGCGACCGGCTGGGCGAGAAGAAGGTGATCGTGATGCTGCTGGCCGACCCGGCTGCGCTGTCGCCGGATGCCGCGGTCAACCTGCGGCGGCTGCCCGGTGATGCCCCGCACGCCTTCGACGCCGGGCTCGTCGAGCAGGCCGGGGTGATCGTTGACGCCATGCTCGGCACGGGGGCTGCCGGTGCGCCGAGCGGTGTGATCGCCGAGGCCGTCACGGCCGTCAACCGCCGCTCGTCGAAGGCGCGCGTGATCTCCGTCGACACGCCGACCGGTGTCGACGCCTCGACGGGCGAGGTCAGTGGCGACGCCGTCTACGCCGATCTCACGATCAGCCTGCACGCGTCCAAGGTCGGCCACTTCGTGGCACCCGGGCATTACCACGCGGGCGAGTTGCGCGTGGCCGACATCGGCATCCCGCCGGGGGCATTCGCGGCGGCCGGCGTGCAGCCCGCAGCGGCCACGATCGGCCCGCGCGTACTGAAGCTCGCGCCGCGTCGCGACGACGCCAGCAGCAAGTTCACCTCGGGCGTTCTGGGCATCGTCGGCGGCTCGAGGGGCCTCACAGGGGCGCCGTGCCTTGCCGCCATGGCGGCCCCGGGCACCGGCGCCGGCTCCGTCACCGTCTGCGTGCCCGAGGGCCCCAACGTCGGCTTC
>JBIQMF010000043.1:0-9589 GCA_044463545.1 Solirubrobacterales bacterium | reverse complement strand
GTTGTGACCATCACGGTCAGGAAAGCGGCGATGCTGGGTGCCGAGTTGCGGCGCAGCGTGCGCAGCGCCTCGTTGAAGAAGAAGCGGACGTTCATGCGGCGTCCACCTTGTGCCCGCCTTCGACCTCGGGCGGCAGCACGAATTCGCTGGTGTAGCCGGCGCCGCGCTCGTCGCGCACGATGCGCGAGTCCTTCAGCTCGATCACGCGGCGACGCATCCGGTCGACCATGCGCGCGTCGTGGGTGGCGACGATCACCGTCGTGCCCGTGCGGTTGATGCGGTAGATCAACTGCATGATCCCCAGCGACGTGTCGGGGTCAAGGTTGCCGGTCGGCTCGTCGCAGATCAGCAGCGGCGGGTGGTTGACGAATGCGCGGGCCACTGAGACGCGCTGTTGCTCGCCGCCGGAGAGCTGGTCGGGATAGTTGTGCAGCTTCGTGGAGAGCCCGACGAGGCGCAGGATGTGCGGCACCTTCTGGCGGATCTCCTTGCGCGAAGCGCCGGTCACGAGCAACGAGTAGGCGACGTTGTCGTAGACGGTGCGGTTGGGCAGCAGTTTGAAGTCCTGGAAGACGGCACCGATGTTGCGCCGCAGGTAGGGCACGCGCGCCGGGTCCATCTTTGTGATTTCGCGGCCGGCGATGTAGAGGTGGCCGTCGGTCGCGTCGAACTCCTTCATCAGCAGACGGATGAAGGTCGACTTGCCGCAACCCGTGGGACCGACGAGAAAGACAAACTCGCCCTCGCGGATCACCGTCGAGGCGCCGTCAAGTCCGACCGTGCCGTCGTCGTAGACCTTCGACACGTGGTCGAATTCGACCACGGGCGAACCCATCATGCGCAAATTCTCTGCTGCATTCATCATCCGAGGGTTCCACGAGCGTGGCGTGTTCCCTTCCGCGAATTGCCGGTTGCACAACGGCGCCCCCGATTCACCCACACGCACGCACGCCCACCACCTCCCGCGAGCCCCTGAATCGCGCGAGAAGATCGACGCGCAGGGCGACGGCAGAGCGATCCCGCACCTCCATGAGCGGCGAGATCGTCGACGCGCAGGGCGACGGCGGAGCGATCCCGCACCTCCATGAGGCGCTGAATGTGGTGAGATCGTCGACGCGCAGGGCGACGGCGGTGAGGGAGCGACCTTCTGGTCGTGACCGATCCGCCGAGCCCGAGCATCGGCGAGATCGTGCGAGTCAGGCGCTCGGGGTGCTCGGAGCGCCGAGGGCGTGGAAGCCTCCGTCTACCCGGATGATCTCACCGCTGATACCGCGGGCCAGATCACTCAGCAGGAAGCAGACGGTGTTGGCAACTGGCTCGGGGTCCTCGACGTCCCAGCCCAGCGGGGCGTTCTGCGGCCAGAGCTGCGAGAGCTCTTTGAATCCCGGGATCCCCTTGGCCGCCATCGTGCGCAGCGGGCCGGCCGAGACGAGGTTTGCGCGGACGCCGTGCGGGCCGAGATCGCGCGTGAGATAGCGGTTGACCGACTCGAGCGCGGCCTTTGCCACACCCATCCAGTCGTAGACGGGCCAGGCGACGGTGGCGTCGAAATCGAGCCCGACCAGCGACGCCTCCCGCTCACCCGCCTCGAGCAGTGGCAGCAGCGCGCCGGCCACTGCCTTGTACGAGTAGGCAGAGGTACGGAAGGCCAACTCTGCGCTCTCTGCTGGAGCGCTCATGAACTTGCCACCCAGCGCGTCCTCGGGGGCGAAGGCGATGGCGTGCAGCACGCCGTCGAGCCCGCCGAGCGCCTCCTCCACCGCCCCGGGCAGCGCCGCAAGATGCGCCTCATCGTTGACGTCGAGCTCGACGATCGGCACCTCCCCGTCGAGGCGACCCGCCGTGCGCTCGGTCAGCGACATCATGCGCCCGAAGGACGAGAGCGCGACCTCTGCCCCCTCCTCCTGCGCCCGTCGGGCGACATGAAAGGCCAGCGACTGCGGCGTCAGGACGCCGGTGATGAGCAGCTTCTTGCCCTCGAGGATGCCCACTCAGGCCGCCTTGAAGAGCAGACAGGCGTTGTGTCCACCAAAGCCGAAGGAGTTGCTGAGCACGGTGTTGATCTCGAACTCGCGTACGCCTTCGGCGATGTAGTCGAGGTCACACTCGGGGTCGGGCGAGTTGAGGTTGACCGTCGGGTGGGCACGGTTCTCAAGGATCGACTTGACGGCGACGACGGCCTCGACGGAGCCCGAGGCTCCCATCATGTGACCGACGAGCGACTTCGTCGACGACATCGGCGGCGGTGTCTGATCGCCCCAGACAACCTTCACCGCCTTCGTCTCGGAGAGGTCGTTGTAGGGCGTGCTGGTGCCATGCGCGTTGATGTAGTCGATCTCGGTCGGCGCGATCCCCGCCTCCTTGATCGCCTTGCGCATGGCCGAGATGGCGCCGCGCCCGTCGGGATCGGGCTGCACGAGGTGGTACGCGTCGTTTGTGGCGCCGTAGCCGGCGAGTTCCGCCAGCACGCGCGCCCCGCGCGCCTTGGCGTGCTCCTCGGATTCGAGGATCAGCACGCCGGCACCCTCGCCCATCACGAAGCCGTCGCGCTCTGAGTCGAAGGGGCGGCTGACGCCCTTCGAAGTCATCGCACCCATAGCACGAAATGCGCTGGTGGCCAGCGGGCGGTTCGCGGTTTCGGCGCTGCCGGCGACGACGAGGTCGGCGTGGCCGTACTCGATCATGCGCTTCGCCTCGCCGAGCGAGTGGTTGCCCGAGGCGCAGGCACTGACGACGCAGTGACCCGGCCCGTGGATGCCGAAATCCTTTGTGATGGCGGCGATCGCGGCGTTCGGCATCAGCATCGGGACGCTCGTGGCAGGAACCATGCGCGGACCCTTCGTGCGCAGGATCTCCATGCCGTCATCGATCGTCTCGAAGCCGCCGATCCCGGTGCCGATCACGGCACCGCAACGCTCGCGATCGAGCTCATTGAAGTCGATCCCCGCGTCGGCGACGGCTTCACGCGCGGCCAGCAGACCGAAGCGCGCAAACTTGTCAAGCCTGCGCGACTCTTTGATTGTCAGCAGGTCGGACACGTCGGGGCTCACCGCGACGTCGCCTTCGGGCAACGGACGGCCGGCGGTCGCCGCGTCCCAAAGCCCATCGACGCCGATCCCACCCGGTGAGATGGCACCCATGCCGGTGATCAGAACCTTTGTGACTGGTGCCGCAGGCATCCGTGACTCCCCCTCTTTGTGCGAACGGCTCAGCCGTTCTTGACGACCGCGCTGACAGCGTCGCCGATCGTGGTCAGGTCTTCGAGATCCTCGTCGGGAACGCGGATCCCCATGTCGTCTTCGATCGCCTGCATGATCTCGACGACGTCAAGCGAATCCATGTCGAGGTCTTCGAGCGTGGAGCTGTCCTTCACGTCATCGGGCTCGACGCCGAACTTGGGGACGATCTCCTTGATCTTGTTGAGGACTTCTTCTGCGGTCACGGCCATCTTCTGGACGCCTTTCGTGGATTGCGGTTTGTTGAGACAGATATACGCGTTTGCTCTGGACAGGTTTCACGCGGTCATGCCGCCGTCCACCGGGAGCACCACTCCGGTGGTGTAGGCGGCCGCGTCGGAGGCCAGAAAGCCGATCGCTGCGGCGATTTCATCGACCGTACCGGGGCGCCCCAGCGGAACAGCCTCGGCGATCTTGTCGACCAGGCCCTCGGTCATCGCCGTCGCCACGGGACCCGGCGCGACGACGTTCACCGTCACCTGCTTGCGCGCGTACTCCTTGGCCAGGGTGCGTGCAAGTCCGACCATCCCGGCCTTCGAGGCGCCGTAGGCGGCCTGACCTGGGTTGCCGTGCAGTCCGGCGACGGAAGACACCATGACGATGCGGCCCCAGCGGGCGCGCACCATCCCGCGCAGTGCCGTGCGCGAACAGTTGAAGGCGCCGGTGAGGTTCGTGTTCAGGGTGTCGGCCCAGTCTTCGTCTGAGAGTCGCAGGGCAAGACCGTCATGGCGTACGCCGGCGTTGTTGACGAGCACCTCCACGCTGCGGCCGAAGGACTCTTCGACAGTCCTGAAGGCGGCGTCGACCGAATCCGCGTCGCGCACATCGGCGCGCACGCCGAGCGCGCGCACGCCAGCGGCCTCGAGCGCCTCGACAGTCGCGGCGGCGCCGGACTCGTCCGATGACCACGTCACGGCGACGTCGTGGCCCTGGGCGGCCAACAACACGGCGGTGGCCCTGCCGATTCCGCGCGAGGCACCGGTGACCAGAGCCAGGCGTCGCCCTTCCGGCGCACTCATGGCGCGATCCCCTCAATTTCGGCCGTGATGGCGCTGTAGGCGAATCCGCCGCCGAAGCCGGCCATCGCGATCAGCCCGCCCTCAGCCAGTCGGCCGGCGTCATACTCGCGGCGCAGCGCGACGGGAATCGAAGCGGCGGAGGTGTTGCCGACGTCGGCAATCTGCACAGAAACGCGGTCGAGCCCGATGCCGAGCTTCTCGCCGACGGCATGGACGATGCGCACGTTGGCCTGGTGCGGCACGAGCAGGGCGACGTCATCGATCGTTGCGCCGCGCGCTTCGAGCGCGGCCAGGATCACTTCGCTCATCCGCGCGACGGCATTTGAATACGTCTCGCGGCCGCGCATGCGGATAACGTTGTCGTCTTCGCGATCGGCATAGAGAATGCGGTGCTGGTGGTCGTGGCCGCCGATCGAGGGCCCGATGCCGCCGTGCTCGACGGGCCCGACGACCACGGCGCCGGCGGCGTCGCCGAAGAGCGGCGCGCCTTTGGGGTCGTCGTGCGGGGTGATGCGCGAGAGCGCGTCGGCGCCGACCACGAGCGCGTAGCGGCTGCGGCCGGACTCGATGCCGGCAGCGGCCTGGGCCAGACCGGTGACGAAACCGGTGCAGGCGGCCGAAAGGTCGTAGACCAGAGCGTCCTTCGAGGCGCCGATTTCTGATGCTGCGACCACAGCCTGCGCCGGGAAGAGCTCGTCGGGCGTGATCGTGGCGACGATCACCTGGTCGATCTCGGCCGCGTCGATCCCCGCCACGGCCACGGCGTCGCGCGCGGCCTCGCCGATCAGTTTGGCCAGCGTCTCGCCGGCCTCGAGGTCCAGCACGCGGCGCGACTCGACACCGGTGCGCTCGATGATCCACTCGGCCGTCAGGTCGTAGCGGGCGCCGACCTCTTCGGACGTCAGCAGTTTGCCCGGCTGCGCACAGCCGTAGCCCAGCAGACCGGCACGCCTGAGTTCAGTCGCCACGGTCAGGACCCCGCCTCGGCCAGCAGGTCGGCGATCTTGACGGCCCGCGCGTCGGGCAGGGTGCGCCGCACGAGGCCCGTCAACACTCCGCCGGGCTCAAACTCGACGAACTCGCGCACACCCAGCTCCCACAGACGCAGCAGCGACTCGCGGAAGCGCACCGGTCCCAGCAGCTCTGCAGCCAGCTCGCGCGCCGGGTCCACGTAGGGCTCGGTCGAACCGTTGGCGATCACCTTCGATGCGTCGCCGAAGTCGACGTCGGCCAGCGCAGCCGAGAGGCGGGTGGCCGCCGACTCGATGAGTGGTGAGTGGAATGCGCCGCTGACCGGCAGGCGCTTGTAGCGCAGCCGCCGCGCGTCTTCCCCGGCCGTGGGATCGGTCGGCGCCGCCGCCTCGATCGCCTCGACCCCGGACATCGCCCCCGTCAGCACGATCTGGCCGGGCGCGTTGTCGTTGGCGACGGTCAGGTCAAACTGCCGGGCAAGCTCTGCCGCACCCTCGGGGCTGCACCCGAGCAGCGCGATCATCGCGCCGGGGTGCTCGTTGGCGGCCGCGGCCATCGCAAGGCCACGCTCGCGCACGACGCGGGCGCCGTCTTCTTCGCCCATTGCACCGGCTGCGACAAGCGCCGCGTAGCTTCCCAACGAGTGACCGATGTAGTAGTCGCAGGCGATACCGGCGCGCTTGAAACTCGCGACCGAACACTCGAACATGGCCGGCTGTTGCCCGGCAGTGTCGACAGGCATCTCGGGGGTCTGGCTCCCCTGACCCGGAAACATCCCCGCCCGCTTGACCGGTTCTGAGCTCATCAGGCGCAGAACTCTAGAAGAGTTTTTTCGGTAGGCCGAAGACCCGTTCGTGAGTGCCTGCCCCGAGCTGCCGGATCACGACGCTCCGGCGCGGCGCTACTTCGACCCGGATGCGCGGCCGCCGCGGGCGCCCGCAGACGACTTTGACTCGAGCTTGGCGATGCGTGCCGAGAGGCGGTCGATCTCGTCCTCGAGCTCTTCGAGCCGGTGGAAGATGGTGCGCACGCGCAGCGTCAGGCTCTCGAACTCCGAGCCAGACGGCAGACCCAGCGCGTTCAGTGCGGTCTGCTGGGCGCGGAAGGCACGCTCGCCGGCATCGACGATGCGCGTCAGCGCGTCCCCGACGATCCAGCTGCTGGCCAGCTCATCGACGATGCCGCCGATGCCCTCCGAGGACTGCTGATCTTTTTTCTTGTCGTTGGCTGCCGCCATTGCTGCTTCAGCATACGCCACCGCCGGCATCGACGCCAGCCCTAAGCCTCAACTTGAGCTTGATAGACGGCTTCTCGCGTGCAATTCGGCATTCCTTCGCCGAAACTTCACACCCAATTCACGTGGTGGTGATTAAGGTCGAGGGACGTTGTGTCGATGTCTCAGCAGTGGCGTGCCGCGAGCGAGCCGGATGCTTGCCGGCGGCCCGTCTGCAGTGCAGGGTCGACCTCCGCAGATCCAGCACCAGAACTTCGACTGAACACGACTGCATGCAGCTCAACCCCGACAACCCTTCCTGCGACGGCGCCGCGCCCGCGAAAGATTCGCTGCCCGCATTGGAATCTGCAGCCGTTTCTCGCTATCTTTCCGTCGTCCGGATCAAGCGGAAGGGGAGTTTTCCGCAGCGCACCGAATGGATCGGTGGAGATCCGGTTTCACTGAGCTATCACCAGGGATCGTGAAGGGCACCACTTCCAACAGGCCGACCATTCTTCTCGTAGCGCTCGTCTGCGCGATCCTCGGCGTGCTCTACAGCTCCTTCTCCGCCGCGGCCGAAGACGGTGCCACGGGTGAGAACCCGGGCCTCGTCCCCGACGGAAGCGACAGCACGACGCCGAAGGCCCCGGCCACGCCGGGCGCCAAGACCAAGCCTTCCAGCGGTTCCACGCAGACGACCACGAAGCCGTCGAGCCCGACCAACGGCTCGAAGGGCTCCAGCAGGGACTCGGGCAGCGGCAACAGCAGCAGCGGCAGCACCGGCACAAAGAAGAAGCCTTCGACGACGAAGAAGAAGAGCTCGAGTCAGCGTCGTGCGTCGTCGCGTTCGCGCGGCCTTGCGGTCGACGGCGACGGCGGCAGCGGCGGCGCCCCGACGGGCGACGAGACGGCAGGCGACCCCTTCGACGACACCGAGGAGTTCGACAGCGGTCCGGTCAGCGTCCCCAACCTCGTGCTCAAGCAGTTCCAGATCCCGCCCTTCCTGCTGCCGATCTATCAGGCCGCCGGAACGCAGTTCGGAATCCGCTGGGAGCTGCTGGCGGCCATCAACGACATCGAGACCGACTACGGCCGCAACCTCAACGTCTCCTCGGCGGGCGCGCTGGGCTGGATGCAGTTCATGCCCGCGACCTGGGAGATGTACGGCACCGACGCCAACAACGACGGGCTGAAGGACCCCTACAACCCCGTCGACGCAATCTTCTCCGCGGCCAAGTACCTCAAGGCCGCCGGCGGCCACGACGACATCGAGCGGGCCGTCTTCGCCTACAACCACGCGCAGTGGTATGTCGACCAGGTGATGCTGCGCGCCAAGCTGATCGCCGGTGTCCCCGACGTCGTGATCGACTCGCTGACCGGACTGACGCAGGGCCACTTCCCCGTCTACGCACGCGCCACCTACAAGGGCGCCGTCAGCACGAAGACCAAGCGCGCCGAAGCCGGCACCAACGCTGCATCTGTAGTTGAGGGTTCGACTCGCCGCAACGGCATCAAGATCTACTCGCGCGAGGGCGCCCCGGCCATCTCGGTCCAGGACTCCACCGTCGTGAAGCTCGGCGAGACCAGGCGCGACGGCAAGTTCATCATCCTCGAGGACAACTACGGAAACCGCTACAAGTACGCCAACCTGGGCGACATCTCAGACGTCTACCCCGTGCCGCGTGGCGACGGCCAGACCAGCGCCGAGGCCGCCGCCGAGCAGGCCCGCGCCGTCGCTGACCCCGACAAGCAGATCGGTCCGCGCGTCGGTACGAAGGAGCGCATCTACGCGCACCCCGAGCGCGAGCGCAGCGCGGGCGCCGGCACCTACGACGTCGCCGGCCAGTCGATGGGCTCCTACGAGACATTTGACAACTACTTCGCCCGCCCCTACGGCCTGAAGAAGGAAGACGTGGTGCTGAAGCCGATGAAGGTCGGCTCAAAGCTGATCGGCGGCACGATCATCGGCCGTCTCGGTGCCGAAAAGAACGGCCGTACGCCCTACACGTTCTTCCAGGTCCGCCCGGCCGGCTCCGGCGCCCCCGTGATCGACCCCAAGCCGATCCTCGACGGCTGGAAGCTGCTGGACTCGACTGCCGTCTACCGCGCCATCGGGCTCAACCCGCTGGTCGACAAGTCGAGCGACCGCACGATCGGCCAGATCCTGCTGATGAGCAAGGAAGAGCTTGAGCGCTACGTGCTGCGCAAGAAGACGATCGAGATCTACGACGGCGGACGCCGCGACATCGCCGCCGGCCAGATCGACCGCCGCGTGCTGAGCCTCCTGGCATTCCTCGACAGCGAGGGCCTCCACCCCACCGTTTCGAGCCTGATGAGCGGCCACGGCATCATGACCGCCTCCGGCAACGTCTCCGAGCACTCGACCGGCAGCGCCGTCGACATCTCTGCAGTCATCGGCAAGTCGATGACCGCCGAGAACGAGCCCGGCAAGTTGATGGAGAAGACGGTGCGCAAGATCATGACCCTGCAGGGCGTGCTCGAGCCGCACCAGATCATCTCGCTCTTCGACATCGGTGGCGCCACGATGGCGATGGCCGACCACGCTGACCACATCCACGTCGGCTTCCGCGCTGACGGCCGCGTCAACCGTAACGGCAAGCTCTCGGGCGGCCAGCGCCTCTCGAAGAAGACCTGGCACCGCCTCTTCGACCACATCGGAACGATCAAGAACCCGAACGTCCCGACGCGTCCTTCGGCCTACGCCATCAAGGTCAACAAGAACCTCCGGAAGACCGCCAAGGACTGACCAGTCCGAGCTTTTGCATGCCTCCGGCATGCAACCAGATTCTGCGCCTGAAAACCGCTTGAACAAGCCATGTTCATTGCATGCCTCCGGCATGCAAGAGAAGCCCCTTGTTCAAGGGGCGGCGATTGGACGCGACGGCTTGCATGCCGGAGGCATGCAAGAGAGGCCGCTTGTTCAAGGGGCTTTTGTGCGGTGCGGCGGCTTGCATGCCGGAGGCATGCAAGAGAAACCCTTTGTTCAAGGGGCCGAGATTGGACGCGATGGCTTGCATGCCGGAGGCATGCAAGAAAACGGCCTTGTTCAAGGGGTTTTTCTAGGGTGCGACGGCTTGCATGCCGGATGCGGCGTCAAGCCCTCAACGCAACACTTCTGCCAACTTAGC
>JBIQMF010000042.1:0-9636 GCA_044463545.1 Solirubrobacterales bacterium | reverse complement strand
CACGCGCCGCGCCAGCTTCGTGTTCCGCGCCGTGGCGCTGCGCTCGACGGACCTTGCGGTCACGCCGTCGCCGTCAAACCACGTGCGTGTACGCGTCGGTTGAGCGGCTGTGGCCCGCGGGTGATCGACGCTCAGCGCTCGGCGCCGCGCAGGTCGCGCCGCTTGGCGATGTCGGCCAACTGGTCATTGATCCAGTCGCCGGGGTTGCGCTCGGTCACGGCGCGCTTGAGTCCCTCGGCGCGCGTCGAGCGCTCGCCCATCGACATCGAAAGCGCCCGGTGGATGGCGTCGGCCTGCTCCTGGATGTCAAACGGGTTCACAGAGATCGCAAACTCGCCGAGCTCTTCGTGTGCGCCGGTGTTCTCGGAGAGGATCGAGACGCCGTGGCGCTCGTTGATCAGCGGGCCCTCCTTGGCGACGAGGTTCATGCCGTCGAACATCGGGTTGACGATGAGGAGGTCGTAGTGCTTGTATTCGGCGATCGCCTCGTTGACGTCGTCGCGCATGCGCAGGTCGATCGGCATCCAGTCGGGGGTGCCGTGGCGGTGGTTGACCACCGCGACCAGGGCTTCGATCTTCTCGAGGTACTCGGCGTACTCGGGCACGTCGGTGCGCGAGGGCATGAGGTGGGCGATGAAGGTGACCTTCTCGATGAACTCGGGATGTTGCTCGAGGAAGAGGTCGAAGGCGGTGAAACCGCGCAGTACGTTCTTTGAGAGGTCGGCGCGGTCGACTCGCAGAATCAGGTGATCGCGACGACGGCGCAGGATCTCGCGTTCAAACTCGTGCACGCCGGGCTTCTGTGCGCTCTTCAGAAATCCGCGCGCGTCGATCGGCAACGGATAGGCGCGCACCCACGTCTCGTGGTCGTCGACGATCACGCGGCCGTTCTCCTCGTCGACCTCGGCGCCGTCGATCAGCTCACGGCAGCAGAGCAGGAAGTTCCGCTTGTAGCTCTGCGTGTGGAAGCCGACGATGTCGTTGGCCAGCACGCCGCGGTAGATGGCGTCGCGCATCGCCGTCGGCAGCACGCGCCAAGCGTCGGGTTGTGTCCACGGGATGTGGATGAAGTGGTGCAGAAAGACGTCCGGCCGCGCCTCCCGGATGATCGCCGGCATCGTGTAGAGGTGGTAGTCGTGGACCATCACCACGGGCGACTCTGCGCCCTCGATCTCGTCGAGCACGGCGTGCGCGAGGTCGGCGTTGACCGCGCGGTAGCCGTGTTCGAAGGCGTCGACCTCCTGCTGGCGGATGTCCGGCGCGTTCGAAAGATCCCAGAGGTAGTGCTGGATGAACCACAGCATCGGGTTTGAGATCACGTTGTAGAAGCCGTCGTAGGCCGCCGGATCGCTGCTGACCAGGCGCACGCGGTACTCGGAGTCCTCGCCGGTGCTGACGGCGAACGCCTTGTGCTCGTGTTCGGCGCTGACGACCGTGTCCTCGTCGGTCATCGTCGAGGCGACCCACAGCGTGTCCTTGCGGTGATTGACCAGTCCCGTCAGCGCGGTGACGAGCCCGCCGGTGCCGCGCTTCTCGGTGCGGGCTCCTTCGGCGTCGCGGTCAAATGTGACCGGCCCACGGTTTGACACGAGCACCAGCGGGGCATCGGCGATTGCGTCGTGTTCGTTCGCGGGCATGGGCCAAGCCTACCCGGGAACGGCAGGCCGCGAAGCTTCGGCCGACCGCCGCCGGATCAGATGACGCCCTGGGCCAACATCGCGTCGGCGACCTGCGTGAAGCCGGTGATGTTGGCTCCGACGACGTAGTCGCCGGGCATGCCGTACTCCTCGGCCGCCGAGAGACAGCGGTCGTGGATGGCGCGCATGATGTTCTGCAGGCGCTGCTCTGTGTAGTTGAAGCTCCAGGAGTCGCGCGAGGCGTTCTGCTGCATCTCCAGCGCACTGGTTGCGACGCCGCCGGCGTTGGCGGCCTTGCCGGGGGCGAAGGCCACGCCCGAGTGGGCGAAGAGCTGGACCGCTTCGGGCGTGCATGGCATGTTGGCGCCCTCGACCACGTACTTGCAGCCGTTGGCCACGAGCGACTGAGCGTCGGCTCCGTTGAGCTCATTCTGCGTGGCGCACGGCAGCGCGACCTCGCAGGGGACCGTCCAGATCGAGCCTTCGTCGTGGTAGGCGCCGCCGGCCAGTGCCGCGTACTCGCTGAGCCTGCCCTGGCGCGACTGCTTGATCTGCTTGATGGCGTCGAGGTCGAGTCCGTTGTCGTCGTGGACGTACCCGTTGGAGTCAGAGCAGGCGACGACGGTGCCGCCGAGCTGGAGGATCTTCTCCATCGCGTAGATGGCGACATTGCCGGAGCCGGAGACGGTGAAGCGCTTGCCGTCGAAGCCCTCTTCGCTGACCTTCAGCATCTCATTGAGGAAGAAGACTGCGCCGTAGCCGGTCGCCTCGGTGCGCACCTGCGAGCCGCCCCAGCTGAGGCCCTTGCCGGTGAGCACCCCGGACTCGTACCGGTTGGTGATCCGCTTGTACTGCCCGAACAGGTAGCCGATCTCGCGCTCGCCGACGCCGATGTCGCCGGCCGGCACGTCGGTGTACTCGCCGATGTGCCGGTAGAGCTCGGTCATGAAGGCCTGACAGAAGCGCATCACTTCGCCGTCGCTGCGCCCCTTGGGGTCGAAGTCCGAGCCGCCCTTGGCGCCGCCGATCGGCAGACCGGACAGCGAGTTCTTGAAGATCTGCTCAAAGCCGAGAAACTTGACGATGCCGAGGTTGACGCTGGGGTGGAAGCGCAGGCCGCCCTTGTAGGGGCCGAGTGCCGAGTTGAACTCCACACGGAAGCCGCGGTTGATCTGCACGCGACCGCTGTCGTCGACCCACGGCACGCGGAAGATGATCTGGCGTTCGGGTTCGCAGAGGCGCTCGATGATGGCGCCCTCGGCGTACTCGGAACGCTTGGCGACGACGGGGCCGAGGCTGGCCAAGACCTCACGTACAGCCTGGTGGAACTCGGTCTCGCCGGGGTTGCGGCGCAGGACCTGGTCGTAATGGGCGGAGAGGGTTTCGTCGGCGGCAGAAATCACAAGCTCAACTCTTCTGGGGGTCTGGGTCGGTCAGAAACAGCAGCGACCAGATGAAGCTACTTGCGCAGACAATATGCAATCGGTTTGGATCCGAAGTAATGAATTTTCAGCTACGCACGCGTACTCCGGCCGGAAGTCTCAGGGTGAAGGTGGTGCCTTCAGACGAGGATTTTACGTCGAGAGTGCCGTCCATGGCCGCCGCCAGCTCGCGCGCGATCGAGAGGCCGAGACCGGTGCCGCCCGTCTTGTCGCCGGTGTAGAAGCGGTCAAAGATGCGCCCGATCACATCGGCGTCGATGCCCGGGCCGTCGTCGCCGACGGACAGGCACGACCCGTCCTGATCGTGCTCGAGGGTGATCGTGATCTGCGTGCCGCGCGGAGTGTGACTGAGCACGTTGTCGACGAGGATGCGCGCGATCTGGGCGACGCGGTCGGGGTCGCAGATCGTCTCGACCGGGCCGCCCTCGGCAATCGAGATCGCCGACGCGTGCTGGGCCAGCTGTGGTTCGAACTCGCGCTTGACCGAACGCGCCAGCTGCACGAGGTCGACCTGCTGCGGGTTGACCTGAAGCGAGCCGGCGTCGATCTTCGAGAGGTCGAGCAGGTCGGTCGCGAGCTTTGACATGCGCAGGATCTGCACGTGCATCTGGTCGAGAAACTCGCGCTGGGTGTCTTCGTCGAGTTCCTCCTCGCGCATCAGCTCGACGTACCCGCCCAGCGAGAAGAGCGGTGTGCGCAGCTCGTGCGAGGCGTTGGCGATGAAGGCCCGTCGTGCTCGGTCTGCGCGACCGAGCCGGTCCTGCATCGTGTTGAAGGCGCGCGCGACCTCGCCGATCTCGTCCTCTGAATCGACGACGATCGGCTCGGTGAAGTTGCCGCCGGAGACGGCCCGCGCGGCCGTCTCAAGCCGCCGCAACCGGCGCGCCATGTAGCTCGAAGCGAGCACGCCGGCCAGCAGCGAGATGGCCAGCGCGATCATCCCCGAAAGCACCTGTCGGCGTGCAACCTGCTGCACGGTCGCGGTGACCCCGTCGAGCGGCGTGGTGAAGACGACGGCACCGGGTGTCGTGCCGTCCGGGCTCTTCAGCGGGATTGCCGACTCGCCGTGCAGACCGGTCCCGAAGTCTGAGAGTCCGGTTGTACTGCGCCCGGTGCGGATCGCCTCTGCGGCGACCTGGTCCTCGATCAGCGTCGAGCCGTCAACAGGCGTCTCGCCGGTCGGGTCCCAGACCACTATGAAGCGGTCGAGCGGGCCCAGCGGACTTGGCTGCGCGACGTGTTTGAGCACGGCCACGCGTCCGGTGGACGTGGCGGCTCTGTCGCGGAAGAACTGGTCCCAGGCGCCACCCGACGGGATCACGACGAGGTTCTGGTCGAACTGCGTGAAGATCTGTTGGGCCATGCCGCCGAGCCGCGAGGCGTCGCGCTCCATGGCGCCGATGCGATCACCCTGCAGGCGTGTCTCGAGCCGCGGGACCACGAGCATGAAGTTGATCGTCACGGCCAGCAGCGTGACCATGAAGAAGAGCAGCGTCAGCTTCTCGCGGATCCCCCAACGGAAGCGGCGGTTGTTCATGGTGGCGGCTTACTCGTCGCGGAAGCGGTAGCCGACGTTGCGCACCGTGAGGATGTACTCCGGATTGCTGGCGTCGGGTTCGATCTTCTCGCGCAGGTGGCGGATGTGGACGTCGACGGTGCGGATGTCGCGGTAGGCGGAGTCGCCCCAGACGCGCTCAAGCAGCGCTTCACGCGTGAGCACGTGACCGGGCTCCGAGGCCAACGCCATCAGAATCTCAAACTCCATGAAGGTCAGCGTGACCGGCTCGCCGTCGACCGTGACGACCCGCTTGCCGGGATCGATTACGACGTTGCCGGTCTCGATCGTGCGCTCGCCCGGGCCGCTCTGACCGTCGGCGCTCATGCCGGCGCGGCGCAGCGCGGCCTTCACGCGCGAACGAAACTCGCGCAGGCTGAAGGGCTTGGTCATGTAGTCGTCGGCACCCAGCTCAAGGCCGATCACCTTGTCGACCTCGTCGGCGCGCGCCGTCAGCATCATGATCGGCACATTGCTCTCGGCGCGGATCTCCTTGCAGACCTCGAGCCCGTCTTTGCCCGGCATCATGATGTCGAGCACGACGAGGTCAAACTTGCCGCCGCGGAACTTCTCGAGCGCCTCATCCCCGTCACCGGCGACCACGACGTCGTAGCCGTCCTTGCGCAGCGGGAACTCGAGCATCTTCTGGATCGGCTCCTCGTCGTCGACGAGCAGGATCGTTGCGTTTGAGGGTGCCTCCACAATCCGCACTCTAGAGGTTCGCTCGCCGGAAAACCGTCCGCTCAACGGGAGGTCAATCTGAAGTCAACTCTGCCCCAGCCAGGGCAGTCCGTCCCGGGTCGTCCGCGGCCACAGGTGCCTTGGTCTCGGTCCGGGCACAATCGGCACGTCGAATCAACCGCCTGTCAACTTAGACTCCAGCCGTGCCTGAGGGTCTGCTTGCGCCAAGGTTGTACCGCGCCGCGTTTGCGCCGGCGCTGCTTGCGCTCATCGTGTTGGCCTTCTCACTGCAGCAGCCGGGTGCCTCGATCGCACCGGAGCTCAGCCCGCCGGGCTTCTCTGCTGCGCGCGCCAGCACGGTTGCGGACCAGCTCGTCGACAGCTACGGGGCGCGCCGATCGGGCAGTGTCGCCGATCAGCAGGTGGCGGCGTTGGTTGAGGCGCGACTGGAGGGGTTCGGGTTTGAGACCGCGCCGTTGACGTTCTCGGCCACGACGCTCTCGGGCCGCAAGGAGCTGACTTCGGTTATGGGCGTGCGGCCCGGGCCGTCAGACCGGCGGCTGCTCGTGATCGCCTCGCGCGACGGCAGCCCGGGCACCTTGCGGCGTGTCGGGGCGCTCGAGACGGGGATCCTGCTCGAGCTTGCCCGTGTGCTCGAAGGTCGTAGCTTCGAGCACTCCGTCGTGCTGGCCAGCGTCAGCGGCGGCGTCGACGGCGGCCTCGGCGCCGAGCGCCTGATCCGCCAGTTGCGCGGTCCCTTCGACACGGTGCTGGTGTTGCGCAACGTCGGTGCAAGCGTCGTGAAGGCGCCCGTTCTCGTCTCCTCGAACACGCGCAACGTCGCCGACGAGCGCTACGTGCGCACCGTGCGCCGGATCGCCGGAACCGAGTTTGCGCGCACCGGCGAGGATCAGCGCCGCTCCGTCCCGGCGCAACTCGTGCGCCTCGGGTTTCCGATCGCGCTGGGCGAGCAGGCGAGCTTCTCCGGACTCGGCGTCAGCGGGGTCAGCGTCAGCCCCGGCGGCGAGCCGCTGGTCGCTCCCGAGAACGTGCCGCCGGGTGCGGTCGCCGACGTCGGGCAGATTGCGCTGCGCGTGCTGACGACGATGGACGGCGGCTTTGTGCCGGACGCGCCCAAGAGCTCGCCGCTGCGCGCCGGTGGCATGCTGATCCCGCAATGGGCCATCGTGCTGCTGATCGGTGCGCTCTACTTTCCGCTGCTCGTCGGCGCCGTGGACGCCTGGGCGCGCTCGCGACGCTGGCGGCAGGTCAGCCAGCGTGGACTTCTGGCCCCGGCCATCGCCTTGGGCTGGCTGCTCGTGATCGGATTTCTGCTGCGCGGGATCGGACTCACGGGGATGATCGATGCGCCGCCCCTGGCGCCCGACCCGTCGGCTGTCAGCGGTGTCGGCTCGACGGCGATCGGGATGCTTTCGTTGCTGCTGGCGCTGCTCGGGGTGCTCGTCGCGGCCGGTGCCGCGCGTCAGGCGACGCCCAAAGGCGGCGAGGCCGGCTACGCGCTGTGGGTCGTCTTCACGGGCATCGCCGTCTTTGTCGTCAATCCGATCGCGGCCGGATTCCTTCTGCCGCTGATGCACCTCGTGGTCCTGCTGCTGCTGACGGCCGGTGCCCCGCGGCGCAGGCAGATCGTGGCGCTGACGCTTGTCGGCCTGCTGCCGCTGCTGGTCGTCGGCGCGTACTTCCCCGTCGTCTTCGGAATCGCCGCACCCGAAGTGTTCCGCTACGGCGTGCTGCTCGTGGCCGGTGGGTTTGTCTCGCCGCTGGCGCTCGCCGCGGGCTGCGCCGTGGTCGCCGCTGTCGGCACGGCGACGATCCAATTGTGGTGGAGCGCGCCGCGCGTCGACGCGGCGCCTCGGCGGCGGGTCACACAATCCTTCTGAAGGTTTAACCACATATCGACAATTGTCCGATGTTGAACGTTTTGTCAGTTACCGACAACTGTTCTGGCAGCTCACCCCAGGTTCGTAAGGACACGAACCGACTCAACTCGCGACAACCCCAGGACCTCCGAGAGAGACACTTTCGAATTGTTGGTCATGACCCGCAACATCCCCACGAGCGAATCTGAACGCGCTGAGTTCGTCTCGAACTACCGCGTCGATCCGTCCGCGGTCGCAGACGCATTCGTCGACCGCCTGCTTGAGATGGCCGACGAACGCGCGCGCTTCCGGCGCTCGTTGATGTATTCAGTCGAAGTGATCGAAACCCCCGATCTCGACTTCGTCGCCGAGCGCATCCACTAACACCGCCCCGCTTCCTGCGCTGACCTCTCCGATCACCGTCAGCGGCAGGTCCGCCTCGGCGGCTCCAGCGAGCGCCGCCGCCAGCGCAGCTGCCGGCAGCGTCGCCAGCAGCTCGTACTCCTCACCGCTGGCCGCGGCAGCTGCCGCGTCTTCGACGCCCCGAGCAAGCGGCAGATCATCCAGCCGCAGCGTCAGGCGTGCCCGGCTGGCAGCGGCGATGTGCCCGGCATCCGCCGCCAGCCCGTCGGAGATGTCGATCATCGCGCTCGCCCCCGCCCGTGCCAGTGCCTGCCCGCCCGCAAGTCGCGGCTGGGGCGCAAACTGCTTCTGCAGGGCCGCGGGGTCGGAGGTCTGGCCGTGGTCGATCAGCTCGAGCGCGCGCGCCGCGCCGCCCAGCGCGCCGGTGACCACAACCAGATCACCGGCTGCGGCTCCGCCGCGCGTGACGATGGCGTTGGTCCCGGCGGCGTAGCCGACGGCCGTGACTGAGAGCCACAGCTGGTCCGCAGCCACGAGGTCTCCGCCGGCGACACTGCAGCCGCACTCGTCGGCGGCCGCGGCGATGCCGTCGACGAGCGCCTCGAACTCGTCGCCCGTGAAATCCTCGGGAAGGCCCGCGGCGATGAAGAGCTCGCCCGGCTCTGCACCCATCGCCGCAAGGTCTGAGACGGCCGGGCCCACGGCCTTGCGTGCGATCGCCTCGACCGGCCAGAGACCACGCCGGAAGTGCACCCCGTCGACAGCGGCGTCGACCGAGCTGACGCTGAGGCGTCCGGCCGGGTCGACCACGGCGGCGTCGTCGCCGCTGGGCACAACCAACGGGGCGGCGCCGAATCGGTCAACCAGTCGGCGGATGCGCTCGCGCTCGTTCATGCTCAGAATGGAATCGCAATCACCAGCGTCCACGCGCAGAAGATGATGCTGGCGACCTGCAGGCGGGCGTCGCGCCCGACGGCCGCAAACGGCAGCAGCCACAAGAGGTACCAGGGCACGAGCCAGGCAGTGGCGCAGAGTACGCCGAGCGTGGCCCAGCCGGCATTCGCCAGCCAGGTTTCGGGCTGGCGAAAGCTGCGCAGCAAGAGGTACACGACCAGCAGGGCGAGCGCCAGGACAAAGATCAGCCGCACGACGTCCATCGCCGCCGCCTCGTCGAGGCCGCCGAAGACCTGGGCCAGGGCATCGACGGTCTTGTGCGGCAGCGACCAGCGCGAGCTGCGGTCCTGATTTGAGGAGATCAGGTTGAGCCCGCCCAGGGCGTCGCTGCCGAAGCCGATGAATGCCGCAAGCACCGTCAGCACACCGGCGCCGGCCATGGCGCAGAACATCGCCAACCTGCGTCTGGCCGCTGCCAGCATGAAGACCAGCGGCACGGCAGCAGACGCCTTGACCCCCACCGCCAGGGCGCTGACAAAGCCGCCCAGCGCTTCGCGACTGCCGTCCGCCTTTGCGAGCGTCATGTGGACGCCGGCGAAGACGATGAGCATCACCACGGCCTCGTTGTGGGCTCCGGCGACGACGTGGATGAGCGTCGCCGGCGAGAGGCCGAGGAGCGCGACAGCGCGAGCTGGATCGGCTCCTACGCGCTGCGCGAGCGAGCGCACGATGAGCAGCAGTCCGCCGGTGCTGCATGCGGCGACGACCTTCAGGATCCAGAAGGCCAGCGGCACGCTCAGCCACGCCAAGGGGTAGCTGGCGATTGTGAAGAACGGGCCGTAGACGTTCACTGCGTCCTTCGACCCGGCGTAGCCGAAGACGGGGTCGAGCGGGATGTCGAAGGGGCGGTAGGCGTAGGGGTTGAGGTCGTGCACGACGCCGAGGCGGGCATAGGCGATGTAGCTGAAGACGTCCTGCGAGAGCAGCGGCGGCGCCAGCAGGCACACGACGATGAGCAGGAAGCTGGCGATCAGCAGGTTGCGCACGCCGATCACGGGAGCCAGCGCCACGACCCAGGCCCACAGCGCCGCGCTCAGCATCAGCGGCAGGTAGTAGGTCCAACCCGCTCGCTCGCCGGCCAGGGCGTCGAGCCCAAGCGGCTGCAGAATCCCCAGCAACCAGTC
>JBIQMF010000041.1:0-9711 GCA_044463545.1 Solirubrobacterales bacterium | reverse complement strand
GGCCATGGCCTCCGAAGACCGCGTCGAAGGCATGAACGCCTTTCTCGAGAAGCGCCGTCCCGAGTTCAAGGGGCGCTGAGATGCCCGGGCGGCTGCCGGACGCGCCGGTCGGAGTTGTCGGGGCCGGCACGATGGGCGCCGGCATCGCGCAGGTGGCGGCCGTCGGCGGCATGCACGTACTGCTCTATGACGCCGCCGAAGGCGCGGCCGATGCCGGGCGCCAGCGCATCGCCGGCTTCCTCGAGCGCGGCGTCGCACGCGGCCGCGTCTCGGCCGAAGACGCGCAGGCAGCGCTGGGGCGCATACGCACCGTCTCGGACTTCTCCCAGATGCGCGACTGCTTCTTCGTCTTCGAGGCGGTGGCCGAGGAGATCGAGATCAAGCAGCGACTCTTCGCGCGACTGTCTGAAGAGGTCGCGGCGGCCACCGTCTTTGCCACCAACACCTCATCGCTGCCCGTGACGGCGATCGCCGCGCGCGTGCCGAATCCCGGGCGGGTCGTCGGCATGCACTTCTTCAACCCGGTACCGCTGATGCGGCTCGTCGAGGTGGTCGCCGGGATGAACAGCGACCCGTCGGCACTGGCGCTGGCGCGACGTGTCGGCACAGCGATGGGCCGCGAGGTGATCGACGCCAACGACGGCCCGGGATTTCTCGTCAACCGCGTGAGCCGCCCCTTCCTGCTCGAGGCCCAGCAACTGCTGGCCGAAGGGCTCGCCGACGCTGCGACGATCGACCGCGCGATGCGACTCGGCGGCGGCTTCCGCATGGGGCCGTTCGAGCTCTCAGACCTCGTCGGCGTCGACGTCGGCTACGACATCGCCCGCTCCTTCTACGCGCTCAGTCATGGCGAGCCGCGCTGGCGGCCCAGCCAGATCCCGGCGCAGATGGTCGCCGGGGGTCGCCTCGGGCGCAAGAGCCAGCGCGGCTACTACGAGTACGCCGCAGACGGCAGCTACCGCGACGACGACCCGCTGCCGCAGCAGATCGAAAGCGCGTCGGGCGCAGTCGAGGTGATCGGCGAGACGCCGCTGGCACACGAACTTCGCCGCCTGGCCGGTGCGGCCGGGTTCGCGATGATCGGCCAGCGCGACGAAGCCCCGGTGATCACGATCGACGCGAGGCTGGCCTCGGCCGGGGTCGACCTCGACCCGCGCGGAGGGCCGGTGGCGGTGCTCTGTGCCGGCACCTCGCTGGCGCGCGCCGCGCGCGGGCGCGACTTCGCGGGATTTCACGTGCTGCCCCCACTGGCCGAGTCGCGCGCCGTCGAGATCACGCGTGCCCCTGGCACCAGTGAGGCGACGCTGCTCGCGACGCGGCGCTTCTTCCACGCCATCGGCAAGCACGTGATCGAGGTCGGCGACGCACCCGGCCTTGTGCTCGGGCGCATCGTCTGCCAGCTCATCAATGAAGCCAGCTTCGCCCAGCAGGAAGGCGTCGGAAATGGTGAAGACATCGACAAGGGCGTACGCCTCGGGCTCAACTATCCGCGCGGGCTTTTCGAGTGGCTCTCGCTCATCGGTGAGGCGCAGGTCGTGACGACGCTCGACGCCTTGCAGCGCGAGGTCGGCGGCGACCGCTACCGCGTTGCCGGACTGCTGCGCCGCGCCGCATACAGCCGCTGAGGCCGCCGCGACAGGCAGCGTCTGCGCGGCCGCGAGGGTCAACCGCCCGAGCCTTCAGCGCACGCCCGAGTCCCTGTGCATGGTCGGAGTAGCCTCTGGACCCATGTCCACCACGCTCACCTCTCAGCTCGATTCCCTCGGTCCGGCCGCCCGCGAATTCGCCCTGCGCTCGCCGCTGGGCAACTGGATCGACGGCTCCTTTGTCGGCGGCTCCGGAACCTTCTCGACGATCGACCCGTCGACCGGCCAGCCGATCGCCGAGCTCAGCAGCGCCGGGCAGCAGCAGATCGACGAGGCCGTAGCCGCCGCCCGCGCCGCGCTCAGCGGCGACTGGGGCAGGTTGACCGGCATCAAGCGCGGCATCCTCATCAACCGCTTCGCCGACCTCATTGAGGCCAATGCCGACGAGCTGGCCGAGCTCGAATCGCTCGACAACGGCAAGCCGGTGAAGCTGGCCAGGATCATCGACGTGTCGGGCGCCGTCAAGCACCTGCGCTACTTCGCCGGATGGGCCAGCAAGCTCGAAGGGCGCGCCATCCCGGTCGAGCAACGCGACATGTTCGTCTACACCGAGCGCCGTCCCGTCGGTGTCTGCGCACAGATCATCCCTTGGAACTTTCCGCTGTTGATGGCCGTGTGGAAGCTGGCGCCAGCGCTCACCACCGGTTGCACAGTCGTGCTCAAGGCCGCCGAGCAGACCCCGCTCACGGCGCTGCGGCTGGCAGAACTCGCCGCCGAAGCCGGGATCCCTGCGGGCGTCATCAACGTCATCAACGGCGACGGCAGCGTCGGAGCCGCACTCGTCGACCACCCGGACGTGAACAAGATCGCCTTCACCGGCTCGACGGCCGTCGGTCGCGAGATCGGCGCCAAGGCCGGACGCGATCTCAAGCGCGTGACGCTGGAGCTGGGCGGCAAGTCTCCAAACATCATCTTCGACGACGCCGACATGAAGAGCGCCGTGCGCGGCTCCTTCCAGGGCATCTACTACAACACCGGCCAGGCCTGCAACGCCGGCTCGCGGCTCTTCGTGCAGCGAACGCGCTACGACGAGGTCGTCGACCAGCTGGGACAGATGGCCGCCGGATCGACCCTCGGTGCCGGACTCGCCGAGGGCACGCACTTCGGACCGGTCATCTCAGAGCAACAGCTCGAGCGTGTCAACGGCTACATCCAGGCCGGGCTCGACGAAGGCGCCAAGCTGACGGCAGGAGGCGTCGACGAGCGCGAGGACGGTGGCTACTTCGTACGCCCCACGCTCTTCACCGACGTCGAGCCGGAGATGAAGATCGCGCGCGAAGAAATCTTCGGCCCCGTGCTCGTGGCCTCGCCGTTCGACGAACTCGAGGAGATCGCCGCGGCGGCCAACGCCAGCGAATACGGACTGGCAGCAGGCCTCTGGACGCGCGACGTCGGCCGGGCGCACAAGCTGGCATCGATGCTCGAGAGCGGAATGGTCTACATCAACGTCTGGGGCGTGGTGGACCCGGCCGCCCCATTCGGAGGCGTCAAGGCCAGCGGGATCGGTCGCGAACACGGCGCCGAGAACCTCGACGCATACCTCGAGACGAAGACCGTCTGGACCGCGCTGGGCTGAATCAGCGCGGGCCTCTGGCCAGCCGCGCAGCGACGAGCGCCGGCATGAATCCGGCCCCTGCGAACTAATGTGGTCTGTATGGCCACAGCAGACATCACAGTGCTGGGCCTGCGCAGCGGGCCCGACTCACACGCCAGCGAATACATCGCCGAGATCCAGCGCAGGCTGTCAGCACAGGATGCAGTGCGCTTTGAACTGCACGGAATGGGCACCTCGCTCGAAGGCAGCGCGGAGGACATCTTCCGCGTCGCAGCCGACCTCCACAAGGTTCCGCTGGAGCTCGGAATCCCGCGCGTCTACACGGTTCTGAAGATCGACGAGCGGGCCGACCGCCCCGATCAGACACTGGCCGAGAAGGTCGAAGCGGTCGAGAAACTCCTTGCCTGAACAGGGGTACCAGGAGGTACTCAAGCGGCCGGGTCTTGGAGCTAACATCGCGCCCCGTGACTGAGCAGAACAACACTCCGGCCGTCAACGTACGCGGCCTCACAAAGACCTATGAATCCGGCGAAACGTCGGTCGAGGCGCTGAAGGGCATCGACCTCACCATCGAGCGTGGTGAGTTCATCGCCGTGATGGGCCCGTCGGGCTCGGGCAAGAGCACGATGATGCACATCCTCGGCGCGCTCGAGACACCCAGTGGCGGCACCGTCGAGATCGGCGGAACCGAGATCGGTGGTCTCGACGACAAACAGTTGACGCTGCTGAGGCGCGACAAGGTCGGCTTCATCTTCCAGTTCTTCAACCTTCTGCCGACGATGACGGCGCTTGAGAACGTGATGCTGCCGTCACTGATCGCCGGCGAGCGCCAGAGCGCACTCGAGGAGAAGGCACTGCACCTGCTCGGTCTCGTGGGTCTTGCCGAGCGCTCGAAGCACCTCCCGTCACAGCTCTCGGGCGGCGAGCAACAGCGCGTCTCGATCGCGCGTTCGTTGATGCGCGACCCCGACCTGTTGCTGGCCGACGAGCCGACGGGAAACCTCGACTCAAAGAACGGCGCCGCCGTGCTCGACATGCTCAAAGACGTGCAGGCCCAGTCGGGGCACACGATCATGATGGTCACGCACGACGCCGTCGCCGCCAGCCGCGCGACGCGTGTCGTCTTCCTGCGCGACGGCCTGATCGCCGGTGAGACCCCCGGCGGCGACGCCAACAGCATCATCGAGTACTTCACGGCACTCGAAGCAGGCAGCTGAAGCGCCATGGTCGCCTCGCTCTCCTGGCGCAGTGTCAAGGCCCGCAAGGGCCGCGCCGTGCTCAACGGCCTCGGAATCGTGCTGGGCGTGGCGCTGTTCTTCAGCGTGCTCAGCCTCAGCCAGACGATCGTCTCGACCTTCGACGATCTCTTCACGAGCGTCTACGGCGAGACCGACCTGATCGTCGGTGGCAGCAACATGGCCGGGACTGTGGACGAAGAGCTGCTGGCCAGTATCAAGGACCTCAGCGGCGTCGAGCAGACTGCACCGTCGGTCGCCGGCGTCGTCGCCCGTCACACCGAGGGCAAGCGCGCCAGCGCCAGCGATCAGCTCTACACCAGTGGTGTGGACAACGACGACCCCGATCTCTCGGGCTCGACGCTGGTGAGCGGCGTCCAGGAACTGCACGGCAACGACGTACAGATCGATGAAACCTGGGCCAAGAGCCAGAAGCTGAAGGTCGGCGACTCCTTCACGGTGGCCACACCGACCGGTGTCCAGGAACTCAAGGTCAGCGGCATCTTCAGGATCGGCGACGGCGTCGAGTTCGGCGGTCAGGGATTTGCTGCGCTGGAGATGCCCATTGCACGCAAGCTGCTCGACATCCCCAAGGGTTACAGCGAGATCCAGATTTCGGTCGCCTCCGGCACCAACGTCGAGACCGTGCGCGCCGAGGTCGAGAAGCTCGTCCCGGAGGGCACCGAGGTCAACACGCCCAGCGACATCGCGGACACGATCAACGAGCAGATGGCGATGCTCAGCATGCTCCTCTACTTCTTCGCCGCCATGAGTCTCTTTGTGGGCGGCTTCCTGATCCTCAACTCCTTCACGATGACCATCGCGCAGCGTCTGCGCGAGATCGGCATGATGCGCACGCTCGGGGCCTCGCGCAAGATCGTGCGCCGGATGATTCTGCTCGAAGCTGTGATGCTTGGCCTCCTCGGCTCGATCCTGGGCATCCTCATCGGGCTCGTTCTGACGCAGTTGATGGTCTCGCTCGTCTCCAGCATCGGGATGCCGATCGGCGACATCCAGTTCCCGCCCAGCGCCTTCGTCGTGGCACCGATCCTGGGCGTGACGGCAACCGTGATCGGTGCGCTGCGTCCGGCCATCAAGGCCAGCCGGATCCCGCCGATCCAGGCCGTGCTCAAGGAGCACCGCGCCGAACGCCTGCTGCGCGGGAGGCGGATGGTCGTCGGCGGCGTAAGCGTGGTGCTGGGAATCTGTGGCGTCTTTGTGCTGGCTTCATCGACCGACAGCAGCGCGCCCGTCGTGATGGCCGGAGTGGTCGGCATCTTCCTGCTCTTCACCGGCGTGATCATGATCGGCCCGCTGATCGTCCCGCCGCTGATCCAGATGATGGCCTGGCCGCTGCGCAAGATCACCCCGATCGAGGGGCGGATGGCCGGCGACAACGCCCGCGCAAACCCCGTTCGCACGGCGTCCACGGCCTCCGGACTGATGATCGGCATCGCGCTCGTCGCGGCCATCGGGTCGCTGGGCTCGAGCATGATCGGCAGCATTTCCGACGAGCTCGATGCGCAGATGAAGACCGACTTCATCGTCCAGCCGGCCGGCATGCAGGGCGGCGGACCGCAGCAGACGATTTCGGGGCAGGCGATTGAGCAGATTCGCGCGCTGCCGGGAGCAAAGACCGTCGGCGGCACGCAGACGATGTTCCTGACCGACGGCCCCGCGGGCATCGGCGCGGTCTTCGGGATTGACCCCGAGGCCCGCGACCAGTTCGTCGTCACGAGCTACCTCGGTACCGACAACGCCAGCGTCGTCCGGGCCCTTGCCGACGGCGAGGCGACACTGACCGAGAGCACCGCGGAGGCATCGGGCCTCAAGGCTGGCGACACGGTGACGCTGTCCGGGCCGCGCGGCACACGCAAGCTCACGATCGCCGCCATCGAGCAGCAGTCGGCCAACGACTTCGGCGGTCTCAAGCTCTCAAGTGAAACCTTCCGGGCGATCTACGGCATCGACGGCTACAACTCGATCGAGGTCGTCGCCGAGGCCGGCGCCGCCGAACAGCTGGGCAAGGAGATCAACACCCTGCTGGCCTCGCAGTACCCGAACTTCGAAGCGCTCAGCAACGAGGAGATCAAGCAGCAGATCACGGACCAGGTCAACCAGGTCTTCTCGATCTTCTACGTGATCCTCGCCGTTGCCATTCTCGTCAGCCTGCTCGGGGTGATCAACACGCTGCTCATGAGCGTGCTCGAACGCACGCGTGAGATCGGTGTGCTGCGCGCCATCGGCAGCGGCCGCTGGCAGGTGCGCAGGGTGATCGTCTCCGAGTCGTTGCTGATCACGATTGCCGGCTCACTGCTGGGCCTCATCGTCGGCATGGTGCTGGGCTACGCCTTCGTGCGCGGAATCTCGGCCTCCGGCACGGAAGTCGGCTTCCATGCACCGGTCGGAGCGATCATCGCCGTGGCGGTGCTCGCGGTCATCTTCGGCGTGCTGGCAGCCCTGCTGCCCGCCAGGCGCGCAGCAAAGATGAACGTGATCGAGGCCGTCAGCTACGAATAGTCGGCCCGGCCGACGGCCCTCAGGCCGCCAGCTGCCGCAGCACGTACGGCAGGATGCCGCCGTGCTCGAAGTATTCGACCTCGATCGGCGTGTCGATTCGCGCCACCACGGTGGCCTCGTCGGTGCTGCCGTCGGCGCGCTCGATCTGCAGGGTCAGCTCCTGTCGCGGAGAGACGCCGTCCTCGACGCCCAGCAGCGAGAACCTCTCGGTGCCGTCGAGACCAAGCGTCTGGGCAGTCTGGCCGTCCTTGAACTGGCAGGGCAGCACGCCCATGCCGACGAGGTTGCTGCGGTGGATGCGCTCGTAGCTCTCGGCCACGACCGCGCGTACACCCAGCAGGCTCGTGCCCTTGGCCGCCCAGTCACGCGATGAACCCGATCCGTACTCCTTGCCGGCGAAGACAACCAGGGGCGTGCCACTGGCCTTGTACTCGGCGGCAGCGTCGTAGATGTCCAACTGCCTGGCCTCACCGTTGTGGTGCAGCGTGACTCCGCCCTCGGTGCCTGGAGCCATGAGGTTGCGGATCCGCACGTTGGCGAACGTGCCGCGCGTCATCACGCGGTCGTTGCCGCGGCGCGACCCGTAGGAGTTGAAGTCCTTGCGCTCGACACCGTTCTCGACGAGGTAGCGGCCGGCCGGCGAATCCGGCTTGATGGCGCCGGCTGGCGAGATGTGGTCGGTCGTGACCGAGTCGCCGAGGATCGCCAGCGCACGCGCGCCGGTGATCGGCGCGATTGCCGCCGGCTCCATGCCGAAGTCGTCGAAGAAGGGCGGCTCCTGGATGTAGGTCGAGTTCTCGTCCCACTCATAGACGAGCCCCGTCTTGGCCGGGATGTCGTTCCACATCGGGTTCTGCTCGGCAAAGTCGCTGTAGAGGCGGCGGAAGGTCTCCGGGTGTAGCGCCCCCTGCATCAGCTCGCGCACCTCGTCGAGCGAGGGCCAGATGTCCTTGAGGTAGACGTCCTGGCCGTCGCGGTCCTTGCCGACGGGTTCACTCGCGAGGTCCTTCTCGACACTGCCGGCCAGCGCGAAGGCGACGACCAGCGGCGGGCTCATGAGGAAGTTGGCCTTGATGTTCTGGTGGACACGCGCCTCGAAGTTGCGGTTGCCGCTGAGCACGCTGGCCGCGATCACATCGTGTTCGAGGATCGTCTCTTCAAGTGCGGGGTCGAGCGGGCCGGAGTTGCCGATGCAGGTTGTGCAGCCGTAACCGACGAGGTTGAATCCGAGGTCGTCGAGGTAGGGCTGCAGCCCCGTCTGGTCGAGGTAGTCCGAGACGACGCGCGAGCCGGGTGCCAGCGACGTCTTGACGGCCGGGCCGACCTTCATGCCGCGCTCGACGGCCTTCTTGGCCAAGAGCCCGGCGGCCAGCATGACCGATGGATTTGACGTGTTCGTGCATGAGGTGATGGCCGCGATCAGCACGTCGCCGTGGTGCAGGTCGACGTCGACGCGGCGCTCGTCGGCGGCCCCGTGCCGCTCGATCACCTCGCCGGTCGGGTGGTTGCCGACCATCTCGGCCTCGGTCTGGAAGGACGTGTCCGGCTGCTGTGTTTCGGCGACGTCGTCGGTCTGGTCGCCACCCCCGTTGCTTCCGTCCGGACCGCCATCGGGCAGCGCAACGGTGCTGGCGTAGGCGGCGCTGAGTTCCTCGGCGGCCTTGGCGTAGCCGTCCTCTGCGCTGAAGAGTTCGACGAAACGATTCTTGAGCTTGCCGAGCTCGATGCGGTCCTGCGGGCGCTTGGGGCCGGCGACACTGGGCTCGATCGCGTCGAGGTCGAGCTTGAGGTCGACGCTGTAGTCGATCTCGCCGGCCTTCGGGATGCCAAAGAGACCCTGGGCCTTGAAGTAGTTCTCGATCGTCGTGACCTGCTCCTCGGGGCGGCCGGTCAGGCGCATGTACTCGGAGGAGCGCTCGTCGTAGGGGAAGAAGCCCATCGTGGCGCCGTACTCGGGAGCCATGTTGCCGATCGTCGCGCGGTCGGGCAGTGAGAGCGACTCGGCGCCCTCGCCATAGAACTCGACAAACTTGCCCACCACCCCTTCGGCGCGCAGCATCTCGGTGACACGCAGCACCATGTCGGTGGCGGTCACGCCCTCGTGCAGAGCGCCGGTCAACTCGACGCCGACGACGTCGGGCGTGAGGAAGTAGACGGGCTGGCCGAGCATGCCGGCCTCGGCCTCGATGCCGCCGACACCCCAGCCGACGACGCCCAGTCCGTTGATCATCGTGGTGTGTGAGTCGGTGCCGACGAGCGTGTCCGGGTAGTGGACGCCGTCCTTCTCGAGCACGCACTGGGCCAGATACTCGAGGTTGACCTGATGCACGATGCCGATGCCGGAGGGGACGACCTTGAAGGCGTCGAAGGCCTGCATGCCCCACTTCAAGAACTCGTAGCGCTCACGGTTTCTGTGGAACTCCATCGCCATGTTGCGCTCGAAGGAGACGTTGGTGCTGGAGAAGTCGACCTGCACTGAGTGGTCGACCACGAGGTCGACAGGAACGAGCGGCTCAATCAGCTTGGGGTCCTTGCCCATACGGTCGACGGCGCTGCGCATGGCGGCAAGGTCGACGAGCAACGGAACCCCGGTGAAGTCCTGCAGCACGATGCGCGCCACGACGAAGGGAATCTCTTCGGTGCGCTCCGCATTCGGCCGCCAAGAGGCCAGCTGCTTGACGTGCTCCTCGGTGATGCGCGAGCCGTCGCAGTTGCGCAGCACCGATTCAAGGACGATCCGGATGCTGACCGGCAG
>JBIQMF010000040.1:0-9817 GCA_044463545.1 Solirubrobacterales bacterium | reverse complement strand
CCTTCGTGATCGGCGGCCCGATGGGCGATGCCGGCCTGACCGGCCGCAAGATCATCGTCGACACCTACGGCGGCATGGGCCGTCACGGTGGTGGCGCCTTCAGCGGCAAGGACCCGTCGAAGGTCGACCGCAGCGCCGCCTACGCCGCGCGCTACGTCGCCAAGAACGTCGTCGCCGCCGGACTCGCCGGGCGCGCCGAGGTCCAGGTGGCCTACGCCATCGGCAAGGCCGAGCCGGTCTCGATCTCGGTCGACACCTTCGGCACCGAGAAGGTCGGCCGCGGCAAGATCACCGAGCTGGTCTTCGAGCACTTCGACCTGCGCCCGGGCGCCTTCCGCGAGTACCTCGACCTGCACCGCCCGATCTACAAGAAGACGAGCGCCTACGGCCACTTCGGCCGCGACGACGCCGACTTCACGTGGGAGAACACGGACAAGGCGCAGCTGCTGGCCGACGCCGCCGGCGTGACCGCTGCCGTCTGACCCCCAGGCAGAATCTCGAGTTGCCAGCGAAGGGCGCCCCGGTGGCGCCCTTCGTCGTTCCTGCGCCCTGCCACGGCGCGGCAGCCGCGAGGGATCGGGTCCTCTGGCGCGCCTAGTCTTGTGCCTGTGCGCGCGATCGTCCAAGTTGAGCCCCTGACCACTGCGCGCGCGCTGAAGGGGCCGTTCGACTACCGCCTGCCGGCCGAACTGCAGGGCGTTGTCGACGTCGGCTCGATGCTGCTCGTTCCCTTCGCCGGGCGCGAACTCCTGGCGGTCGTGACGGCCACGGCTGGGTCGAGCGCGCTGCCGCCGGAGAAGCTCGCCGAGCCGCTGCGGGTCGTCGGCGAGCAGATCCCGCCGCAGCTCGTGCGGCTCGGGCTGCAGACGGCCGAGCAGTACTGCTCGACCCCAGCGCGCGGCCTCGCGCTGGTGACGCCGCCCGGCGTCGGAACGGGCCGCGCGGCCGCCGCGCAGAAGCCCAAGCGGGTGCTCGTGGCCGCGCTCAGTGAAGCCGGCCGCACCGCGCTGGCCGATCCGGCGGCTCGGCTGACGGACGCCCAACGCGGCGTGCTGGGCCGCCTGGCGGAGCTCCCGGACGGCATTGCCACGCGCAGCGCAAAGGACGCCGTCGGCGCGGACACCGCGGCGCTGCGCCGCCTTGAGGGCCGCGGACTGGTGACGATCGACGAGCGCGAAGCGCGCCGGGTCGCAAGACACGAAGCCGTCGGCGCGCTCGTCGAGCGCCCCGAGCTGACCGGCGACCAGGAGCGCGCGTTGACCGAGATCACGGCGGCCGTGGACGGCGGTTTCGACGACCTGCTGCTGCACGGCGTGACCGGCAGCGGCAAGACCGAGGTCTACCTCGGCGCCGCCGAGCACGCGCTTGCGCGCGGCCGCACGGTGATCGTGATGGTGCCCGAGATTGCGCTGACGCCGCAGGTCGTGACGCGCTTCGCCGCGCGCTTCGGCGACCGCGTGGCCGTCATGCACTCGCAGTTGACGGCCGGGCAGCGCCACGACGAGTGGCTGCGCATCCGCCGCGGCCAGGCCGACGTCGTCGTCGGGCCGCGCAGCGCCATCTTCGCGCCGGTGAGCAAGCTGGGCCTGATCATCGTCGACGAGGAGCACGACGCCTCCTACAAGCAGGACGGCGACCCCCGCTACGACGCCCGCGAGGTGGCGCTCGAGCGCGCGGCGCTCGAAGACGCGACGCTGCTCAGCGGCAGCGCCACCCCGCGCGCCGAGGGCTGGGAGCGGGCACGGCACATCAAGCTCCCGCGACGCGTCGACGGCAGCCCGTTGCCGCCCGTACGCCTGCTCGACATGAACGGGGAGCGCGGGGCGCTGCACCCGTTGACGAGCTCGGCGCTGGCCGCCGTGGCCGGGCGCGGCGAGAAGGCCATCGTGCTGCTCAACCGGCGTGGCTGGAGCAACTTCCTCTCCTGTCAGGACTGCGGCCGCACCTGGATCTGCCCCAACTGCGACGTCACCCTCGTGCTGCACATGGGCCAGGGCCAGATGCGTTGCCACCACTGCGGCCACCGCGAGGCAGTCCCCGAGCACTGTCCGGACTGCCAGAGCGCCGCGGTGGCGCGCCACGGGACGGGTACCGAGCGGCTCCAGCACGACCTGCGTGAGGCGGTCGGCAGCAACGCTGAGGTCTTCCGGCTCGACGCCGACACGGCAGCCAGACGCGGCGTGACCACGGTTCTGCGTGAGTTTCAGCACGCCAGCTCCGGCGTGCTCGTCGGCACGCAGATGGTGGCCAAGGGGCACGACTTCCCCGACGTCACGCTGGGCGTCGTGATCGATGCCGACTCGACCCTGAACTTCCCGGATTTCCGCGCCGAAGAGCGCACCTTCGCGCTGGTCGCGCAGTTGGCCGGCCGCAGCGGTCGGGGCTCGGCCGACGGCCGCGTGCTGGTGCAGACGCGTTCGCCCGAGAACCGCGCGCTGCGCTCTGCCGCAAAGCACGACTCCGAGGGCTTTGTCACCGAGGAGCTCGAGCGCCGCGCGGCCTTCGCCTATCCGCCCTTCGGCCACCTCATCAGGCTGCAGGCGGCCAGCGCTGAGTACGAGCGCGCCCAGGCCGCCGCGGCCGCCCTCGCCGCCGCGATCGACCTGCCCGGCGCGCGCGTGTTGGGCCCGACGCCCCTGTTCAAGCGCAAGGGGCTCGAGCGCTTCGTGCTCGAGGTGAGGAGTGTGGAGCGCCAACAGGCCGTCAGCGAGGTCGGCAGGGCCGTCGAAGTGGTGGCGGCGTCGAAGGCCGGGCGCGCTGTCAAGTTCGCCGTCGACGTCGATCCGCAGTAGCGCAGCAGGGAGGGCCGCCCGAGAGTGACGCCTGGCGGCGCGTGCGTGAATTATTCTCTGGCGATGCCCGAAGAGCCCAAGCACCTCAGCGACGCCGTCGCAGCGGCTTCCGACGAGGCCTCCGACGCCGACGAGCAGGCGCTCGCCGACGCCGGACTCTCGCGCAAGGAGCTCATCGCACGCCGCGACGCGCTCGGTCAGATCCGCCAGTTCGGCGACCCCGTGCTGCGCAGCACCGCGCGCGCCATTGAGGGCTTCGACGAAGGCATCCGCGCCCAGGCCGCGCGCATGATCGAACTGATGGACGACGCCTACGGGGTGGGCCTGGCGGCGCCGCAGATCGGCATCTCGAATCGTCTGCTCGTCTATCGCGTCGGCGATGCCCCGCCAGTTGTGCTAGCCAATCCCGAGATCGAGTGGAGCTCAGAGGACCAGGAGGCCTTCCAGGAGGGCTGCCTGTCGCTGTCCAACGTCCACGTCGACGTCGACCGCTCGATCCACGTGCGCGTCAGCGGCCAGAACGCGGCCGGCGAGCGCATCAAGATCGAGGCATCGGGTCTGCACGCGCGGGTGATCCAGCACGAGATCGACCACCTCGACGGCGTGTTGATCATCGATCGCGCCAGCAAGGATCAGCGCAAGGCTGCCCTGCGCGCGCTGCGCGAGGCCGAAGACCGCGCCGGCTTCGCCGCCTGAACGGCGCCGCACCTTGAAGAACGTCTACTTCGGCACCTCGGACTTCGCCGCGACGGTGCTCGAAGTGCTGCTTGCCTCCGAGCACGCGCCCAGCCTCGTCGTGACCCGGCCGGCACGCCCCAAGGGCCGCGGCAAGAAACTGATCGACCCGCCCGTGGCGCAGCTGGCCGAGCAGCGCGGCGTGGCGTGCTTTCAGCCCGATGACCTCGCGACGCCAGAGGCCACCGAGCGGGTGCTGGCCGAGCAGCCCGCCGCGCTCACCGTCTGTGCCTACGGGGCCATCGTCAAGGAGCCGCTGCTCTCGGCGCGACCCAGCTTCAACGTACACCCGTCGCTGCTCCCGCGCTGGCGTGGGGCGGCGCCGCTCGAGCGGGCCATCGAGGCCGGGGACGCGGCGACCGGGGTCTCGATCATGCGTCTCGTCGAGGAGCTCGACGCCGGCCCGGTCTGCGCGCGGGAGGTTGTCGCCATCGCGCCGGAGGACGACTACGGCAGCCTCGCCGCCAAGCTCGCGCAGCTGGGCGGCAAGTTGCTCGTCGAGGCGCTCTCGAGCGCCGAGCGCGACGAGCTCGTCTGGCAGGAGCAGCTCGAAGGCGCTCCGCCCGGTGCAGTCACCTACGCCGAGAAGATCGAGCGCGCCGACCGCAGGCTTGATCCCGTGAACACCCCGGCCGAGCAGCTCGCACGCCGCGTGCGCGCTCTGCATCCCCACGTCGGCGCCCAGCTCATCACGCAGGGCGGCCAGCCCCTGCGCGTGCTCGAGGCCCGCGTGGTCGGGCAACAACTGGGCCCCGGGCTCGTGCGCGCAGAGGAGGGGCGACTGCTCGTGGGTACGCCCGACCTGACACTCGAATTGCTGCGCGTGCAGGCGGCAGGCGGCAAGGCGATGGACGTCGAAAGCTATCTGAGGGGCAACGACGCCCCGGTTCTGGCCTGAGGAGCAATGCGTGACCGACGCAGGCGGTGAAAACAGAGCGCCTTCGCACTTCGAAGTGGGCATGAAGTGCCCCAGCTGCGGCGAGCCGTGGCTGCGCCCGACCGGCAACATGCCCGGCCGTTATCGCTGCGTCAACTGCCTGCACCGCTTTGAGCTGACGAGTGCCTGTCCAGACTGTGGCGCGCATGGCACAATTGCCCGCATGAGTCACACTTCCGACCTCCACTGCGCCTCCTGCGGCGCGTGGATGTTGACCGAGATCTGACCGGCCAGATGGCCCCGCCACGACAGGAGCACTGAACACTTGAGCCCGAACCCCCGCGCAAGCCAGCTCTTCGGCACGACCCAGGTCGCGCCGTCGATCCTCTCCTGCGACTTCGCCAAGCTCGGCGAAGAGGTCGCGATGCTCATGCAGGCCGGCGCCAAGGTCATCCACGTCGACGTGATGGACGGCCATTTTGTGCCGCCGATCACAATCGGTCCCCTGATCGTCGAGGCACTGGCGGGCCAGGTTCACGACGCCGGCGGGGTGCTCGATGTCCACCTCATGATTGAGCAGCCCGACCGTCACGTCGACGCCTTCACCGCCGCCGGAGCCGACGCCGTAAGCTTCCACGTCGAAGCCACGCCGCACGTCAACCGTGTGGCGAGCCAGATCCGCGAGGGCGGGGCGCTGGCCGGCATCGTGCTGAATCCCGGTACGGCCGTCGAGGCTGTGAGCGCGGCGTCCCAGGACATCGACTTCCTGCTCTGCATGAGCGTCAACCCCGGTTGGGGTGGCCAGCCCTTCATCCCGGCCTCGATCGAGCGGCTGCACGCGCTGCATGAGCTGTTGCCCGAAGGCGTGCCCCTGGAGGTCGACGGCGGTGTCTCCGCGTCCACCGCGGCCGACGTCGCAGCCGCGGGCGCCAATCTCTTCGTCGCCGGCAGCGCCGTCTTCGGCGCCGACGATCCGGCCGAGGCCTTCCGCGAGATCAGCGCGCTGGTGGGTGCGTCACTCTGAGCCCGTGCGCGGCGTGCTCTTCTCGTAGAGCACGAAGAGCATGAGGAAGAGCAGCAGCGCGCTGGCCGGGTAGCCGATCTCGACGCGTGTGAGTGCGCTGTCGTGCAGTGGCAGCAGCAGCCAGACGACGAACGAGACCGTCGCAACCAGCCAGCAGGCGACGGCCTCGCGCACGCGTCCGGCTGCGAGCGCACTCTGATTCAGCGTTGCCGCGCAGAGGTAGAGGCCCATGCCCAGCGTCACCGCAACCAGCCCCGCGCGGCCGTAGACGTAGTCGTCGCCCAGCACCGTCTGCATCAGCCACGGCCCGACGACGGCCATCACGAGCGCGCCGAGTCCGGCCGCGCCGCCGATCGCCAGGAGTGTCAGCCGGACGCTTCGGCGATAGGTGGCGAAGTCGGCCTGCGCGCGCAGCGACGAGAGGTGCGGCAGCAGCGACGTTGCGATCGACTGGAAGAGCTGCATCGGCGCGCGCGCGATGAGCAGGATGTTGACGACCATTGCCGCCGCGGCGGCACCGCCGGTCGTCGAGTTTGCGATGAAGGGGGCCGCGTTGAGGATCGTCTGCTCGCAGGCCATGATCACGAGCGCAGCCGCGGCGAAGCCGGTGCCTTCGGTCAGCGTGAAGTCGGTGCGCTCGACGTTGACGGCGCCGGAGGCCACGTCGAGCGTTTCGAGCTCTTCGACGACGTGCTCGGCCGAGGCCAGGGCGTCGTCGCCGACGACGCTGCGTTGCGAGCGTCGCAGCAGTGCGGCCGGCACCACCAACAGCGAGACCACGGGGCCGGCCAGGATTCCCAGCGCGATCACGTCCTGACCTTCGTAGAGGCCGACGAGCACAACCAAGGGGAACATGAAGCGCACCGTCGACTCGACGAAGACGAGCAGTCCGTATAGGCCGAAGCGCTGGAAGCCTGCGAGGAGCCCGCGTCCGAAGTAGGAGACGGCGTAGGCGATGACCGACCAGAACATGATCCAGAAGAGCGTGTCGTTGCCGCCCAGCAGACCGTCGGTGATGCGACCGCGGAAGAGCAGGGCGACGATGGCGAAGAGGCCGCCCAGCGCCAGCTGCAGGAAGGCTGCGATGCGCAGCGGGCCGGCCAGATCCTGGTCGCGCGTGCGCCGCTCGGCGATCGTGCGCGCCATCAGCTGCTCGACCGGGCGGTAGAAGATCGGCGTGATCAGGAAGACGGCGCTCCAGAGCAGCGCCAGCTCACCGTACTGCTGTTTGTCAAGCAGGTTCGACGCGACGGCCAGGAAGGCGAACGTGACAAGACCGGTTATCCCGATCCCGACGGTCAGGATCGCGGCGCCGCGCCCGTAGTCAGACGTCTTGGCGGCCGCCTTCGCCATCGCTTGCGCCGCTCAGCCGCGGACGTCGACGAGCAGCATCGTCCACGGGAACGGCGAGCGCACTTCGCTGACCTTGCCGACCTTCGCAAGCTCGGCCTTGAAGGCGCGCTTGGACCAGTGGTTGACGTGCCCCGGGGTGTTGCCGAGGTCCTTGATGTAGGCGCCGCGCGCCATGTTCATGATCCGCCAGACCGGCTCACGCGGGACGGACACGAGCAGGAACTTCTCGGCCACACGCGCCATCTCGGCGATCGTCGAGGCCGGCTCGGGCACGTGCTCGAGCACCTCGATGGCCGAGGCCATCTCGAACTCATTGTCGGCGAAGGGGAGGGTCGTCGCCTCGAGTACTCGGTACTCGAGGTTGTCGCGCTTGCGCACCTCCCAGGCCGCCTGCAGCTCGGGCTCGTCGAGGTCGATGCCGACGATGCGGCCGTCACCGAGCCGCTCGGCCCACTCGTAGGTCAGCACGCCTTCGCCGCAGCCGACGTCGAGGATCGAGTTCGGCGCGGCCAGCTCGAAGAGCTCGTCGAGCGAGGACTCGAAGCCCGCCATCATCTTCTTCACCAGCGGATTGCTCGATCCGTACTTGTCGTAGGTGTTGCCGGTGACGACGTCAGTCGCGTCGGCATCCCCGGGGCGGGCCGCCTGGTGCAGGTCGGCGAGGTCGGTCTTGCCGACGTTGGTCGCGGCGTCGCCGCGCGTGATGTTCTGGTCGTTCAAAGTTCCAGTGCCTCTCGGTCTCCGGTTTTACCTGTCGCGTCGCCGGCGTCGGCGCCGGTTGTCTTCTGCTGCGCACCGCCCGGCCTGCCGGGCTCGTAGTGCGAGGGGGCGACGCCGAGCTTCAACTCAACCCTCCGCGTCGATTCGAGCATGCGTTGGGTCAGCAGCCGTTGGGCGGCAAGCAGGTCACCGATCACGCCGATGGCGCCCAGCAGCAGCGCGGCCATCATCAGCACCGAGCCGAGGATCAACGACTGCACGTGGCCGGCGCCCTCGCCGCTGGCGTAGAAGTAGAAGAAGCGACCCCAGATGGCCAGCGCGATGACGCCGCAGATGGCAGCTGCGGTCATGAAGATGCGCAGCGGCTCGTACATCGCGTAGATGCGGCCGATCGACAGCGTGTTGCGGCGGATGTAGGCCCACATCGAGGGGAAGAGGCGCGACTCGCGCATCTTCTCGTTGGTGCGCACGGGTACGTGCGTGGTGGCGATCAGCGTCTTGCCGGCGAGGATGATCGTCTCCAGCGTGTAGGTGAACTTGCTCACGACCTGCATGCGCAGGGCGGCCTCGCGGTTGTAGGCGCGGAAGCCCGAAGTCGTGTCCTCGATGCTCGTCTCCGAGGCGCGGCGCACGACGGCGCTGCCGAGCTTCTGCAGGCGAATCTTGAGCCCCGAGAAGTGTTCGATCGTGTGCACCTGGCGGTCACCGACGACCATGTCGGCGTCGCCGGCCAGGATCGGGGCCGTCAGGTTGCCGATGTCACCGGCGTAGTACTGGTTGTCGGCGTCGGTGTTGACGATCACGTCGGCCCCGAGCTTGAGGCAGGCGTCGAGTCCGGCCTGGAAGGCGACGGCGAGGCCTTTGTTGTCGGTCAGCCGGATGATGTGGTCGACGCCGTTGGCCTTTGCGACCTCGACGGTGTTGTCGGTCGAGCCGTCGTCGATCACGAGCCATTCGACCTCGTCGAAGCCGTCGACCTGACGTGGCAGGTCGGCCAGCGTGATTGGCAGTGTTTCTTCCTCGTTGAGGCAGGGGATCTGGATGATCAGTTTCATCTTGCGTTTCGCCCGTCGTAGTTGCAGGCCGGTGGGCGTGAAGGAGGGTGGGGGATCGCGTGCGGCCGATCTGCGCGAAGCCGCGATCTTATCGGTTGATCACGGCGGATTCGGGTCGACGCCCGGCGGGGGCGCGCGGGCCTGCCGCTGGCTAATCTCGCAAGTCCATGGAGAGCGCACAAAGTTGAACGAGCGGGCCCTCAGCGAGGCCGACGAGCGCCAGCTGCGGCGAACGCTCGAGTTGGCAGAGCGCGGACGCGGGCGCACGAGCCCGAACCCGGTGGTCGGCGCGGTCGTCGTCAGCGCCGACGGCGACGTGATCGGCGAGGGCTACCACCACCTCTACGGGGCCCCGCACGCCGAGCGCGTGGCGATCGAATCCTGCAGTCGTGACACGACCGGCGGCACGATCTATGTCTCGCTCGAACCCTGCGCGCACACCGGCAAGCAGCCACCCTGCACCGAGGCAATCATCGACGCGGGGTTGGCGCGTGTCGTCTACGCCTCGGATGACCCGACCGAGAAGGCCGCCGGCCGCGGCCCCGGGATCCTGCGCGACGAAGGGATCGAAGTCGTCGCCGCGGGCGGCGAGATCGCCGAGGCCGCGCGCCTGATCAACCAGCCCTTCCGCAAGCACGCCAAGACCGGCCGTCCGCACGTCATCTTCAAGAGCGCCCAGACGCTCGACGGAAAGGTCGCCACGGCCTCGGGCGACTCGCAGTGGATCTCCTCGGAGGCCAGCCGCCAGCTGGCCCATCGCTTTCGGGCCGAATGCGACGCCATCGCCGTCGGAATCGGCACGGCCCTGGCCGACGACCCGATGCTGACGGCGCGCGTCGAGGACGCGCCCGCAGAGCGCCAGCCGATCCGCGTTGTCTTCGACTCCGAGGCCCGTCTGCCGCTGGACAGCGCGCTCGTGTCCACCGCGCGCGAGGTGCCGGTGGTCGTCGTGGCCTCCCGCGCGGCCCCGCGCGAGGCGATCTCGTCGCTCGAGGCCAGCGGCGTCGACGTGATCATCGCCCAGGGTGCCAACGAGGCCGCGCGCGTCAACTCGGCGCTGGGCGAGCTGGGCGCACGCGACATCCAGTCGCTGCTGCTGGAGGGCGGCCCGCACCTGGCTGGGGCGTTCTTCGAGGCCGGCGAGATCGACTGGATGGCGCTGTTTCTGGCACCCATCGTGCTGGGCGGCAAGCAGGCCCGCGCCGCCGTGGAGGGCTCAGGTGTTGAGAAGGTCGCAGACGCCTACCGCGCGCTACGCGTG
>JBIQMF010000039.1:0-9839 GCA_044463545.1 Solirubrobacterales bacterium | reverse complement strand
GCGGCATCGTCGGCGACTCAGACCCGGTCGCCGAGCTGGCCGAGACCGAGACGAAGCTCGAAGCGTTGCTCCCTGTGCTGCGCCTCAGTTGAGATTCTGTGCTGCGGGCGGCCCGCTCGCCGCCTGGCCGGCATCAGCCAGCGAGGCCGCTCTCGGTCAGGACCGCCGCCACCGCGTCGTGGACGCGCGAGGCGACGCGGTCGTGCGCCAGTTTGTTGGCCCGGCGTTCGGTGCGCAGACGGATGAACCCGGGTTGCTGGGCGGCCGCGCGCAGCTCGTCTGCGTTCTGGGGCTCGGTCACAGCCAGCCCGTAGGCGCCTGCCACGGCCGCCACGTCGACGGCGGGTGGAGTGGCCGTGAGTTCTTCAAAGTGCTCAGAGTGTTCGGCCAGCGGCAGGAACGAGAAGATGCCGCCGCCGTCGTTGTCGACGCAGACGACGGTGATGTCGATGTCGTACTGCTTGGCGATCGCCAGCGCCGGGGCGTCGTAGAGGAAGGCAAGATCGCCGGTCAGGAGCACCACGCGGTCGCAGTTCCATGCCGCGGCCGCGCCGATCGCGCTGCTCACCACGCCGTCGATGCCGTTGGTTCCGCGGTTCGAGAGGTAGCGCACGGTGTCGCCGCCGACGGGGCCGCAGTTCTCGACGTCGCGGATCGGCATCGAAGATGAGACCCAGACGGTGGCCGCGTCGAGCGACTTAAGGAGCTCACGGTAGACGGCCGGCTCAAAGGGGAAAGGCTCGCGCTCGAGGGAGTGATCGATGGCGTCCTGGGCGGCCAGCTCCAGCTTTTTCCAGGTGCTGGGCCATGAGGGATGGCTCAGGGTCGTGAGTCCCGGATCGACCTGCGCCACCAGCGCACCCGGATCACTCTTCCAGTGATCGGTGGCGCTGAGCGTCGGGTCAAGCTGGCGACCACGCGGATCGACCACGATCTGCCTGCAGTTGCTGCCCGCAAGCCACGCGCGGAGCGACTTCGAGGTCGGGGTCTCGCCGAAGCGCACCACGAGGTCGGGGGCCAGCTGGGCCCTGACGGTGTCAGCGCGCAGGATCAGGTCGTAGGCCGAGACGATCGTCGCCTGCCGAGCAAGCTCTCTGCGGCGCAACTGCGAGAGGGCGTCGGCCAGGAGCGGAATCTTGGTGCGCCCGGCCAGCGCTGCGAGTGAGGCGGCAAATCCGGGGATGTTCTGTTCGCCGACGACAAACACCGGTCGCTCAGCGCCGGCAAGCGCCTCGCCGAGATCTGCGCCGCCCCGCCTCACGGTCGCGGCCGTGCTCCAGCGCGCGCCGTCCGGGCGACCGCTTGCACCCAGCGTGCCGTCGAGCTCGTGGAGGTCCGCCTGCACCGGCCGGAGCGGCTCGCGCAGCGGAAGATTGATGTGCACAGGGCCGGGGTCGGCGGCGGTGGCAGCATCGACGACACGCGCGCCGATCTGGCGGAAGTGGCGTAGGGTCTCGTCGGTCAGCGGATGATTGCCAGCCTCGACAAACCAACGCACGGAATCGCCGTAGAGCTTGATCTGGTCGATCGCCTGACCGGCGCCCTTGGCGCGCAACTCGGGCGGACGGTCGGCCGTCAGCACGATCAGCGGCAGACCGGCGTGGTCGGCTTCGATCACGGCCGGGTGCAGGTTGGCCGCCGCCGTTCCGCTGGTGCAGGTGACGATCATCGGTCGGCCCGTACTGCGTGCGATGCCAAGCGCGAAGAAGCCGGCCTGGCGCTCGTCGAGCACGCTCCAGCAGCGGATCTCTGCCCGGTCGGCCAGCGCCCACGCGATCGGCGCGTTGCGCGACCCCGGGGCCACAACGGCGTGGGCGAGGCCGGCGCGGACGAACTCATCAATCATCACCTCGATCGGCGCGAATGTCTCGTTGGTCAGCTCCATCGGGTGAGATTGTGACGGGCGCGGCTCGATCCTTGGTGCTGCTGCACGGATTTGCACAGACTCCTGAGTCTTGGAGTGAGGTTGCAGCGGCGCTTCCTGACGACTTCGAGCTGCAGATCCCCGAACTGCCCGGGCACGGCAGAACCGGCCTCAGCCTCGGCGAGCCCAGCGTGGAGCTGGCACGCTCCGTGGTCCGGGGTGCCGTCGAGCGCTGCATCGATGCCCCGGTCATCTGGGGCTACTCGCAGGGCGCGCGCATCGCCTTTGACTTCCTGCTGGCGCATCCCGGCAGCGCGCGTGGGGCGATCATCGAGAGTGGGGCGCCCGGGATCGAAGACCCCGTGACGCGCGCCGAGCGCCGCAGCCGCGACTTCGCCATGAGCATGCGCCTGGAGGCCGGGACGATCGAAGAATTCGTCGCGATGTGGGAGCTCGTACCCGCGCTCGGCCGCCAGAGCCGCGAAGTCATGGCCAAACAGCGCGCGGTGCGCCTCTCGCACGACCCGGTTGCGCTGGCGGCCGCGGTGCGTGGGCTGGGCCAGGGCTCCTACGACTCGATGTGGGAGTCCGTCGGCGAGATCGAGCTGCCGGTGCTGCTGATGACCGGTGCCGAGGACGCGACCTACACGGCGCACGCCGATCGCCTGGCCGAGCTGATGCCGCGCGCCGAGCGCGCAGAGATTGCAGGGGCAGGTCACGCGGTGCACGTCTCAGACCCAGACGCAGCGGTCGCGGCTGCCTTCGACTTCATCGCCCGGCTGTAGCTGCCGCGACGCAGGCGCGCCGCCGCGGGCTGCCGCGGCCCCCGGCCCTAGATTGAAAGCTCGCCCAGCGCCGCTTCGTCGAGCTCCACGCCGAGGCCGGGCTCGTCGGTCAGCGTCATAGAGCCGTCGCTCACCACGGGCAGGCCGGACGCGTAGCTCTCGCTGAAGAGGGTCCCCGTGGCCAGGCCGTTGGCGAGGGCGAAGTCGGCGTGGGCTGCCGCGAAGTGCAGGCCCGCAGCAAGACCCACGGGGCCGTCGAGCGTGCTTGTGACGAACTTCAAGAGCCCTGCTCGGGCGGCCCCTCGCGCCAGGCGCACCGCGGGGGTCAGCCCGCCGACCTGCGCCAGCTTGACGGCGACGCCATCGCAGGCACCGTTGGCGATGTGGCGCTCGAGGTCCTCGCTGCTGCGCACCCCTTCGTCGGCCACGATCGGCACCAGCGCGGCGTCGCGGACGCGGTGCATCGAGTTGATGTCCTCGGGCGCCACTGGTTGCTCCACGAGTTCGAGCCCGAACTCCTGCAACTCTTCGATCTGCTCGATGGCTTCGGCCGTGAACCACGCGCCGTTTGCGTCGAGTCGTACGAGCGGCTGGAAGCCGACGGCCTCACGCAGCGCCGCCAGACGCTCGACGTCATGGCGACCGAAGCCGACCTTGAGCTTGATCGTGCTGAAGCCGGCCGCCACGGCATCCTCTGCAAGCTCTGCAACCTCACCCGGATCAAGCGCGGTGATCGTCGCGTTGACGGCCACGCGCTCCTCGATCTCGCGGTCTGCGATGAGGTCGGCGACGCGCAGCTCCTGTCGGCGCGCCAGCAGGTCGAGGTGTGCCGTGTCGACGGCGGCCGCCACCTGGGTCGGCAGTTGCCGACTGTCAGCGAGCCCGTCGGACGAGAGATCCGTGCCCTCGAGGCGGCCGCGCACCTCGTCGTTGAAGATCGCGATGAGCTCGTCGAGCGGGGTTGCCGCCGGGTCGGGATAGGGGGTGATCTCGCCGAGCCCCGTGCGACCATCCTCGTCGGTCAGCCGCAGTACCCCGAGATCGCGCACCTCGGTGCTGCCGGCCGACGAGCGGAAGGGTGACGAGAGTGGCAGCCGCAGGGCAAAGAGTTCGACCCGATCGATCCGCATCGATCAAGCCTAAGACCTGCGGCTCAGGTCAATGTCAGCAAGAGGCCGGCAGAGAGCAGCACGCAGAAGATGAGTTCGAGCCGCGCCGTGTCGCCGAGCGCCTTGTTGAGCGCCGCGCCGTCGGTGCGCTGGCGCACGGTACGCGCCAGCGGCGGGTAAAGCGGCAGCGCCAGCAGCGCCAGGTTGATCCATGCCGTAAGCCCCGTCGCCAGCCAGATCACCGGGACGAGCACGAAGGAGACGAGCAGCGTGAGGCTGAAGACGCTGCGCATGCGCTCGCGTCCGAGGCGCACGGCCAGCGTGTTCTTGCCGGCACGGCGGTCGGTGTCCATGTCGCGGATGTTGTTGACCATCAGCACGGCGCAGGCGAAGAGGCCCACCGGCACCGACAGCGCCACTGCCTCCCAGCTCAGCTGAGAGGTCTGCACGAAGTAAGAGCCGGTCACGGCGACGACGCCGAAGAAGAGAAAGACAAAGACCTCGCCGAGTCCGACGTAGCCGTACGGGCGCGGCCCGCCCGTGTAGAGCACGCCGGCGATGATCGATGCGGCACCGACGAGGATCAGCTCCCAGCCCGCCTCGACGACGAGATATGCGCCGGCGAGCGTGGCGACACCGAAGGCGATCCAGGTCGCGTAGAGCACGTAGCGGGGCGCCACGAGGCCGCCGGCCGTCACGCGGACGGGCCCGAGGCGGTCCTCGGTGTCCGTGCCACGCCTGGCGTCGGAGTAGTCGTTTGCGAGGTTGGCTCCGATCTGGATGAACAGCGCGCCGATGATCGTGGCGATCAGCACCAGAGCCTTGAAGGTCTCGTCAGGCCCCGCCGCGAGGCAGGTGCCGACCGCGACGGGCGCCAGCGCCGCCGGAAGCGTGCGGGGCCGTGCGGCCTTGATCCAGACGTCGAGTGCGCCCATTGCCTACGGGCGCTTCGGGAACTGGTTGAAGTCGGGCTTGCGCTTCTCGACGTACGCGTCGCGACCCTCCTGGGCCTCTTCAGACATGTAGAAGAGCAGCGTGGCGTCGCCCGCGAGCTGCTGGACGCCGGCCATCCCGTCGGTCGCGGCGTTGAAGGACGCCTTCAGCATGCGCAGCGCCAGCGGCGAGAGCTGCAGCATCTCCTTGCACCACTTGACCGTCTCGTCCTCAAGCTGATCGAGCGGCACGACCGTGTTGACGAGACCCATGTCGAGGGCTTCCTGCGCGTCGTACTGGCGGCAGAGGAACCAGATCTCCTTGGCCTTCTTCTGGCCGACGATGGCGCCGAGGTAGCCGGCACCAAATCCGCCGTCAAAGGAGCCGACCTTCGGGCCGGTCTGGCCGAAGCGGGCGTTGTCGGCTGCGATCGAGAGGTCGCAGACGATGTGCAGCACGTGGCCTCCGCCGACGGCGTAGCCGGCGATGCTGGCGACGACGGGCTTGGGGCAACGGCGGATCTGGATCTGCAGGTCGAGCACGTTCAAGCGGCCGACGCCCTGCTGGGCGACCTCGTCGTCGCCGATGTAGCCGTCGTTGCCGCGGATGCGCTGGTCGCCACCACTGCAGAAGGCGTCAGGGCCCTCGCCGGTCAGCACGATCACTCCGACGGAAGTGTCGTTCTGCGCACGGTTGAAGGCGTCAGAGAGCTCAAAGAGCGTCTGCGGCCGGAAGGCGTTACGCACCTCAGGCCGGTTGATCGTGATCTTGGCGATGCCTTCGTGAAGCTCGTACTTGATGTCGCCGTATTTTTCGCCGGCGTTTGTCCATTCGACTGACATTGGGGTTCCTCGGAAGCGTGGGAAGGGGTGACGCGGAAACCTTAGATCAGCGTTCTCCACGGCAGTTATGCTGGCCGGATTCTGGAACGCTCGGAACCCCGCAGCAAGCTCAAGCTCACGTTGATCGCGATCGCGGCGGTTTGTGCGGCGCCGTTCGTTCTCGCTGCGCTGGCGATTGTCGGTGGAATGCTCGTTCAGCAGTTTCATGCACCGCTTGACGATGCGTCCCTGACGCGGTCGGTCGAAGTCGAAGCTGGCAGCGCGTTCTGGGACATCGGAGATGGGTGTATGAAGGTGGCATCGGACCGATGGAAATGCGACGTCGTTGATGCAAGCGGCAGTGGGGCGTACCTGTTCGAGGTCACGCGACGCGGCAATACCTCCTGCTGGGATGCGGAGTTGCTTCGCGACGACGGCGAGAGTCCGGCGCCGCAACAAATGTCGGGCTGTGTAAACCACTTCGAGGGCGGCTGGGAGGGATTGATCCTCCACTGATGTCCGATAATCTCGCGCCCATGATTTACGACAACGATGCAGACCTCAGCAAGCTCGACGGTAAGACCGTCGCCATTCTCGGATTTGGCTCCCAGGGCCACGCGCACGCCCTGAACCTGAAGGACTCGGGGGTGAACGTCGTAGTCGGGCTGCGTCCGGACTCGAACAAGGTTCCGCAGGCTGAAGGCGCCGGCCTCAAGGTCCTGAGCGTCGCCGAGGCGGCCTCCGCCGGCGACGTCGTGATGGTGCTGCTGCCCGACGAGCTCCAGGGCGAGCTGTGGGAGAACGAGATCAAGGACGGCATCGCGCCGGGCAACACACTGCTGTTCGCCCACGGCTTTGCGATCCTCTACGAACAGGTCAAGCCCGACAGCTCGATCAACGTGGCGCTCGTGGCCCCGAAGGGCCCCGGCCACCTCGTGCGCAGTCAGTTTGAAGAGGGTGGGGGAGTCCCCGGCCTCGTCGCCATCGAGCAGGACGCGACGGGCGACGCCCGTGACATTGCGCTCGCCTACGCCCGCGGCATCGGCTGCACGCGCGGCGGCGTGATCGAGACGACCTTCAAGGACGAGACCGAGACCGACCTCTTCGGCGAGCAGGCAGTTCTCTGCGGTGGCGCCACCGAGCTCGTGATCGCCGGTTTCGAGACGCTGACCGAGGCTGGCTACAGCCCGCAGCTGGCCTACTTCGAGTGCCTGCACGAGCTCAAGCTGATTGCCGACCTGCTCTACGAGAAGGGCGTCGCCGGCATGGAGTACTCGATCTCCAACACGGCCGAGTACGGCGACCTCACCCGCGGCAAGCGCGTGATCAACGAGCAGAGCCGCGCGGCCATGAAGGAGATCCTCTCGGAGATCCAGTCGGGCGACTTCGCGCGCGAGTTCATCGCCGAGAACCAGTCCGGCAAGGAGAACTTCACGCGCCTGCGCGAGGAACACGCAAATCACCCGATCGAGAAGGTCGGCTCCGAGCTGCGCGACGGCATGGATTGGATCAACACCGAGTTCGACAAGGGGTGAACCCGATGCCCGCCCTGCCGACGGAAGTCGCCGCCGCCGGCCGTCCGGCCCGCGCCGATCACGCACGGCACGCGGGCGGGGCCTGAGCAATGTCGGGCGGCCCCGAAGACCAGTCGCAGGGACCGCCGCCGGCAGCGGGGTCTGGCGCGGGTGACCCCGGCCAGACGCCGCAATACGGCTACTTCCCGCAGGGAGGGGCGCAGGCCGGTCAGCAGGCGCAGCCAGCTGCCGCTGGCGGATCCGCGCCGCAGTTCGTGCAGTCGCCGCCGCATCAGAGCAACGGTCTTGCGGTCGCCAGCATCATCACATCCTCGATCTCGTTGGGGGTGCTGATGCTGACGGTGGGCCTGGCTTCGCCGCTCACGGCGGTCGCGTCGGTCGTCGGCACGGTGCTGGGCCACAAGGGCAAGCTCGCCGTCGACCGCGGCGAGGCGGCGCAGCAGCGCGAGCTCGCGACGGCCGGCTTCTGGGTCGGCGTCGCCGGCATCGCGCTCTCGGTTCTGGCGCTGCTGGCCTGGGTCGCGCTCATCGTCGGGCTGATCCTTCTGGACGATTCCTCGTGGGTTGACGAGCTCGGCCGCGAGTTCGACCAGGACTGGGATCAGTACTGAGCGCCACATGCGGCGCTGTGCAGGCGATTCTTGCCATCGCTAATCTCAGCGCGCGATGACGCCAAAAGTACTTGTGAAGGAAAAGATCGCCGACGCCGGCGTTGAGCTGCTGAAGTCGAAGTACGACGTCACGGTTGGGATCGACTGGGACGACGCCAAGCTCGCGGCCGAGATCGGACAGTTCGATGCACTGCTCGTGCGTTCGGCCACGCAGGTCGACGCGGCCATGATCGAGCAGGCCAAGAGCCTGAAGGTGATCGGCCGGGCCGGGGTGGGGGTCGACAACATCGACGTCCCGGCGGCGACGAAGCGCGGCATCATCGTCGCCAACGCGCCCGAGAGCAACATCGTCACGGCCGCCGAGCACACGATGGCCCTGCTGATGGCCGTCGCGCGCAACGTGCCGCAGGCTGACGCCGCGCTGAAGGGTGGCGAGTGGGCGCGCAGCCGCTACGGCGGTGTCGAGGTCTACGAGAAGACGCTGGGCATCCTCGGGTTCGGGCGCATCGGCCAGCTCGTGGCAGCCCGCGCCAAGGGCTTTGAGATGAACGTCATCGCCTACGACCCCTTCGTCTCGGCCGAGCGCTACGCCGAGCTGGGCGTGCAGAAGGCGGCCGACGAGGCCGAAGTGCTGGCGCTTGCCGACTTCCTCACGATCCACCTGCCCAACACGCCCGAGACAAAAGGCTTCATGAATGCCGAGCGCTTCGCCCAGATGAAGGCCGGCGCGCGCTTTCTCAACGTCGCGCGCGGCGGGCTCGTCGATTACGACGCGCTGCTGGCAGCGCTGCAGAGCGGGCAGCTGGGCGGCGCCGGACTCGACGTCTTTCCCAGCGAGCCGATGACCGAGTCGCCGCTCTTCGCGCTCGACAACGTCGTCGTCACGCCGCACCTGGGTGCGTCGACCACAGAGGCCCAGGACCGCGCCGGCGTGCAGACGGCCGAGCAGATCGACGCCGCGCTCAGCGGCGAGATGGTCAGCAACGCCGTCAACATCCCCAAGGTCGGCAGCGAGGACATGAAGATCCTCGGCCCCTTCATCCCGCTGGCAGAGCGCCTCGGGCGCCTGGCAATCTCATTGGCCGAGACGCTGGCCGTCGACAAGATCGAGATCGACTACCAGGGCAAGCTCGCCAACTTCGACACGCGCCTCTTGACCGTGGCGGCGCTGCGCGGCGTGCTGCAGGACCACACCGAGGAGCAGGTCAACCTCGTCAATGCACCGGCGCTGGCCGATGAGCGCGGCATCAAGGTCACCGAGACGTCGACCAACGTCTCCGAGGACTTCACCGAACTGATCAAGGTCACCGTCGCCAGCAACGGCGAGGAGATCGTCGTCGGCGGCACCGGCATCGGCACAAAGAACAACCCGCGGCTCGTGCTCGTCTACGGCCAGGACTTCAACCTCGACTTCGCCGACCACATCGCCTTCTTCCGCTACGAGGACAAGCCGGGCATGCTGGGCAAGGTCGGAACGATCTTCGGCGAGGCCGGCGTGAACATCGACAACGCCGTGATCGGCGCCTCCGAAGGCGGCCCTGCCGTGCTGGCCATCACTTCACACGAGGAGATTCCGCGCTCCCTGGTCGACGAGATCCTCAAGCTCGACGGCTTCCAGGACGGGCACCTCGTCAGCTTCTGATGCCGGATGCCGGCAGCGGTCGATGTCGCTAAACTGGCTTACGTGGCATTCCCGCGCGAATCACTTCGACTTCTTCTCCTTCTCCCTTCGGGGAGCTGATTACGCGCGCCGCCCCGGCCTTTCAGAGGCCAGCGATCAAGGGCCGGCATACACCACGTCGAATCCACTTTTAGTTTCTCAGAGAGAAGAAGGAGTTGCTCAAGATGGCAACTGAAGTAAAACCCCAGTCAGGCAAGCCCGAAGACCGCGTAAAGATCTTCGACACGACGCTGCGCGACGGCGAGCAGTCGCCCGGCATCTCGCTGAACGCCGCCGAGAAGCTGGAGATCGCACAGCAGCTCGCGCGTCTCGGTGTGGATGTCATCGAGGCCGGCTTTCCGATCGCCTCGCCCGGCGACTTTGAGGCCGTGCGCCACATCGCCCAGAACGTCGAGGGCCCGATCATCGCGGGCCTCGCCCGTGCGTCGAGCCAGGACATCGACGCCGCCTGGAATGCCGTGAAGGATTCCGAGCGCCCGCGCATCCACACATTTCTGGCC
>JBIQMF010000038.1:0-9853 GCA_044463545.1 Solirubrobacterales bacterium | reverse complement strand
GCCGAAGACGAGGCGATTCGTGCCCTTCTTCACGCGCAGCGTCTGCGAGCCCTTCAAAGTCTTGTACTTCGCCTTCTTGCCCTTCCCGCGTCGCTCAAGCGTGAGCTTGAAGTTGCGCTTGGCCGGGCTGCGGAAGCTGACCTGCGGCTGCTTCTTCGACTTCGTCAGCTTGAACGACGTGCCCTTCCGGCCGACGCGCCTGAAGGACTTCTTCGGCTTCTTGACCTTCGTCAGCACGCGGCTGATCACTGCCGGGCAGGCAGACTCGCCGGGCTCGACCGGCAGAGGCACCTGATGCTCAAACGCGCCGATGTCGACGATCGCGCTGCCGTCACCGTTGCCGTCGACGACGCGCAGCCCGCCACCGGCATCGAGCGCCGCACCCTCGGCAACTGCGCTGGCAGTAGTGACACCGGCATCAATCAGTGGCCCTCCCGGGTGCGGTCGAAAGTCTTTGGCGGCCGCATCGACGAAGGGGGAGTCTGTGAGCTCGGAAAACGTCGGCGTGCCCTCGCGCGGGCAGCTCGGGTCAAACAGAATTGTGCCGTTGTGGGCGACGTTCTCGATCAGCAGCGTGCCGCCGCCAAGGTCGAAGCGGCAGTCGACGGCATTGAAGCTCGGTTCGGGAAGGGTGTTGTAGATCACCGAATCCTTCAGGCTGAATGCCATCGTCTTCCCAGCACTCGCCCCGTTGCTTGACAAGCCCGACTGAGCAAATCCCGCGCCGACGATCGTCACCCGACTGGCGTCAAGGCGCGCATGTGTCGTCGAGCTGCTCGCGTCCCAGCCGTGAATGCCGTATGCGAAATCCGCCGTACCGAGATCCAGCAGCGAGTCGCGCAGCACGCTGTCGCCCGCCGTGAGCCGCACCGCAAACCCGAAGTCACTGACGTCGACGCGACTGACCGTCGCCCGATCGGAGCGCAATGTGATCCCGGTGCCGCCTTCGCCATGGAGAACGAGATTGCTCAAGACTGCATCGTCAGCATCGACCACAGCCCCGTAGATCGAGGAGCCTGAGGGTGTCGTGAATTGGCCGTCGGTGATCGACGTGCCGGTGGCAGTTGCATCAACAATCAGGCCATAGAGTTGGCTCTGAGCTGGCGTCCCCTGGGCAAAGTTGAGCTCGAAGTCGCGCAGCGAACCGCGCACCAGCCAGAGTCCCGCCGCCGCCGAATGCGCCGCAGTCGCGTTGAGCGTGAAGCCGCTCATTGCACTTGTGGTTGTCGGCAGCTGCAACTTGAGTGCAGACGCGTACCCGGACCCGGCGGCCGTGCTGGCGTTCAAGATCGTCTGGCCCCGCCCGGCGCCGACGATCGTGATCGGGTTTCCTGCGTCGGCCGAGAGCAGCGGGAACGTGGACGGCCCGATCGGGTAGGTGCCCGCAGCAACGTGCACCGTGTCCGGCCCCGGGTTGGAGTTGGCGGCGAGGATGGCGCCTTCGACCTCTCCAGGGCTCGCGGCGTAGAAGTCGGCCGCACTTGCCGCCTGGGCCAGGACGAGCAGCGAAGCGGTTGCAACGACGCAAGTAGGCAGACGAATTCTCATGCGACCAAATTACTCGCAAACAAACAAGTTCGTGCAGAAACCAACCAATTTCCGTCATCGGGTCATCGCGACCTGCCGGTACTTTCCCGCAATTTGCGAAGATCTCTGAACCGGCCTGCAAACCCGCATGAACAGCGGGAAGACGCCGTCGTCGCGCTCGGTACGCTCAGTGTCTCACCGCATGCACGACAAGGAGTCCTCTTGCCCGTCAAAGCCACCGTTCTGATCCGCCCCAAAGAGGGCATCCTCGACCCCCAGGGCGAGGCAGTCGAGAGCGCGCTCCCCGCGCTGGGCTTCACCGGCGTCTCAAACGTCCATGTCGGCCGCCTCGTCGAACTTGAGATCGAGGACCCGGGACAGCTTGAGGCGATGTGCCAGAAGCTGCTCGCAAACCCGCTGATCGAAGACTTCGAGATCCAGCTCGAGAACGCGGCCCAGCCGGTCTGATGGCGACGAAGTTCGGCATCCCCCAGTTCCCCGGCTCCTGCGACGAGGTCGACACGCTCCTGGCCTGCAACCGCGTCGGCGAGGCCGAGCTCCTGTGGCACAAGGACAAGGATCTCAAGGGCTCAGACGTGATCGTCGTGCCCGGCGGCTTCTCCTACGGCGACTACCTGCGCGTCGGCGCCATCCCGCCCTTCTCACCCGTGATGGAAGCGGTCAAGGAGTTCGCCGCCGAAGGCGGGCTGGTGCTGGGGATCTGCAACGGCTTCCAGGTCCTCACGGAGGCCGGGCTGCTGCCGGGGGCGCTGCTGTCCAACACCAACCTCAGCTTCACCTGCCGCCAGGTTGACCTCGTCGTCGAAACCAACCAGACGCCCCTCACGCACGAGTGCGCCGCCGGCGAGCGGCTCTCGATGCCGGCCAAGCACACGGCCGGGCGCTACTGGGCGCCGACCGAACTGCTGAACACGCTCGAGGCCGAGGGCCAGGTCATCCTGCGCTATGCAGACGGCGACAACTTCAACGGCTCGATCAATGACATCGCCGGCGTCACCAACGAGCAGCGCAACGTCTTCGGGCTGATGCCGCACCCCGAGCACGCGACCGATCCGCTGACCGGCTCTGACGACGGCCTCAAGCTCTTCTCCTCGCTGGCCAGCGCAGCGGCAGCCGTGGTGGGCACAGGAGCGAGGACGTGAGCGGGGCGCCGGCAGAGACGCCGCAGGTCTCTCCCACGAATGCCGAGCCGCCGCACCGCGCACTGGGCCTGACCGACTCCGAGTACGACCTCATCGTCGAGAAGATGGGCCGCGAGCCCAACGCGACCGAGCTGGCCATGTTCAGCTTGATGTGGAGCGAGCACTGCTCCTACAAGCACAGCAAGAAGATCCTGCGCGAGCTACCCGTCGAAGGACCCAACCTGCTGATGGGTCCGGGCGAGAACGCCGGCGCCGTTTCGGTCGGAGAGGGCCTCGCCATCGCCTTCAAGGTCGAGTCGCACAATCACCCCTCGGCCGTCGAGCCCTTCCAGGGCGCTGCCACCGGAGTCGGCGGCATCCTGCGTGACATCTTCGCCGTCGGCGCGCGGCCGATCGCCGTGCTCGACTCGCTGCGCTTCGGCGAGCTCGATTCGGCGCGCTCGCGCTATCTGGCCGACCGCGCCGTGGCCGGCATCGGTCACTACGGCAACTCAATCGGCGTGCCCACGATCGGCGGCGAGATCTACTTCGAGGGCCCGTACGAGCAGAACTGCCTCGTCAACGCCATGGCGCTCGGCCTCGCTCCGGAAGAGCAGCTGATCAGAAGCGCCGCCGCCGGCATCGGCAACCACCTTGTGCTGTTCGGCGCCTCGACCGGTCGCGACGGAATCGGTGGCGCCTCGGTGCTGGCCAGTGCCGAACTCGGCGAAGGCGACGACGACAAACGCCCGACGGTGCAGGTCGGCGACCCCTTCGAGGAGTCGAAGCTCGTCGAGTGCTGCCTTGAACTGCTCGAGCGCGACCTGCTCACATCCCTGCAGGACCTCGGCGCCGCCGGCCTCACCAGCGCCTCCAGCGAGATGGCCAGCAACGGCGAGGTCGGGCTCGACATTCACATCGACCGCGTACCGCTGCGCGAGCAGGGCATGGAGCCCTTCGAGATCATGGTCAGCGAGTCGCAGGAGCGCATGCTCTGCGTCGTCACGCCGGAGCTGCTTGAGACCGTGCTCGCCGTCTGCGAGAAGTGGGACCTCCACCACGCCGTGATCGGCGAGGTGACAGACACCCGCCACATGAAGATCTTCGACGGCGGCGAGCTTGTCGGCGACATCCCCGTGGTCGCCCTGGTCGACGAGTGCCCGCTCTACACGCTCGAGCCCGAGCAACCCGCGGCGCAGATCTACCCGCCGCCGAGCGTCGACAGCGACGCTGCGCGCGCCGCAGCGGCCTCCGGCGACGACGCCGCAGCGACACTGGCGGCGCTGCTTGCCAGCGACAACATCTCCTCGCGCCGCAGCTACTTCGAGCGCTACGACTGCATCGTCGGGTCGCGCACGACCAAGCGCCCCGAAGAGGCCGAGGCGGCCGTGCTGCACCTCTGGCAGCAGGACGAGCAGGGTGCCGCCGTGCCCGGCCCCTCGATCGCCGTCAGCATCGACGGCTCGGGCCGCAAGGTTGCAGCCGACCCCTACCGCGGCACGATCGGCAACGTGCTCGAGTGCGCGGCCAACATCGCCTGCGTCGGCGGCGAACCCTACGGCCTCACCAACTGCCTCAACTTCGGCAACCCCGAGAAGCCGGAGATCGCCTGGCAGCTGACCGAGTCGGTCAAGGGCATGCGCGACGCCTGCCGCGCGCTCAACCTGCCCGTCGTCGGTGGCAACGTCTCGCTCTACAACCAGAGCGCCGAAGGCCCGATCTACCCGACGCCCGTCGTCGGCGTCGTCGGCGGTGTTCCCGACCCGCAGGTCGTTGCCACCAACAAGTTCAACTCCGACGGGCTCGCAGTCGCCGTGCTGGGCCCCTTTGAGCCGACACTTGAGGCCTCGGAGCTCGACAAGCTGCTGGGTCGTCCGCTACCGACGCGGCTTCCCGACCTCGACCTTGCCAAGCACGCCGAGGCGCTCAGACTTGTGCGCGACGCCGTGCGGGAGGGCGTCGTCAGCGTCGCTCGCGACATCAGCGAAGGCGGCCTTGCGGTCGCGCTGGCCGAGTGCTCCTTGGGCGGCACCGGAGCGACCCTCGACATCGCCCCGCTGACCGAGCGACTGGGACGCCAGCACCCCGATGCGGCGGCCGAGGAGCTGACGCGCCGGGCACTCTTCGGCGAGGGACCCGGCGGCATCGTCGTGGCCGGCTCGCGCGAGGCGCTGATGCAGCTCTCGGCGCAGGCAGCGGGCGTCGGCTTCGTCGCCATCGGCCAGAGCGGTGGACAGGTGTTGTCAATCTCCGAAACCGCTGGTAAATTGCAAGAGATCGCGCTTCCGGTGAGCGAGATCCAACGCATCCACCGGGGCGCCCTGGCAGAACGAGTCTCCTCTTGACCTCCGAGCCCCCTTCAGTTGCCGCAGACGGAATTGCGGACCGCGACGGGCCGCGCGATGAGTGCGGCGTCTTCGGCATATATGCGCCTGAGCTCGACGTGGCGCGACTGGCCTACTTCGCGCTCTATGCGCTGCAGCACCGCGGTCAGGAGTCGGCCGGCATCGCCGCCAGCGACGGCACCCACATCATCACGCTGCGCGACACCGGGCTCGTCAACCAGGTCTTCAACGAGGAGAAGCTGCGCGGCCTGATCGGCGACATGGCCGTCGGTCATGTGCGCTACTCCACGACGGGGTCGAGCGGCTGGGAGAACACGCAGCCGATCTACCGCGCCGACAACCACATGATCGCTCTGGCGCACAACGGCAACCTCATCAACGCCGTCGAACTGCACGCCGAGATGCGCGAGGCCGGTATCGCCTTCCGCTCGACCAGCGACAGCGAGGTGATCGCAGCGCTCGTCTCCAACTCGTCGGCCGACACGATCCAGGACGCCGTCGCCGAGGTCATGCCGCGGCTCTCGGGCGCCTACAGCACCGTGATCGTCAACAAAGAGATGGTCGTCGGCTTCCGCGATCCCAGCGGTCTGCGCCCGCTCGCGCTGGGGATGATCCCGACCGAAGACGGCCCTGACCGCTACTGCCTGGCCAGCGAGTCCTCTGCCTTCGACATCATCGGCGCGCGGTTCCTGCGCGAGGTCGAACCCGGAGAGATGATCGTGCTGACCGAACGCGGCATCGAGACGAAGATCGTCGTCGAAGGCCAGCGCAAGGCCTTCTGCGTCTTTGAACACATCTACTTTGCCCGTCCCGACACACATCTCGAGGGCGAGCTCGTGCAGCAGTCGCGCGGCCGCATGGGCGAGATTCTCTGGCGTGAGGCGCCGATCGAAGCCGACCTCGTCGTCGCCGTTCCCGACTCCGGCAACCCGGCCGCCAAGGGCCTCTCGCGCGCCAGCGGTATCCCGATGGACGACGGGCTGATCAAGAACCGTTACGTCGGACGCACCTTCATTCAACCCGGACAGGAACTCCGCAAGTTGGGCCTGCGCATGAAGTTCACCCCGCTGCCAGAGATCGTCGAGGGCAAGCGACTGATTGTCGTCGACGACTCGATCGTGCGCGGCAACACCACGCGCCAGATCATCGGCATGCTGCGCGACGCAGGCGCCGCCGAAGTCCACCTCAGGATCAGCGCGCCGCCGATCCGCCACTCGTGTCACTACGGCATCGACATGAGCACCAGCGAGAACATGATCGCGTACGAACGCACGGTCGAAGAGGTCGCCGCCGAACTGACGGCAGACTCGCTGGCCTACATCTCGCTGGACGGGATCTACGAAGCCATCCGCGGTGAGCGCGCCACGCACTGCGACGCCTGCTTCTCGGGCGACTACCCGCTGGCCGGCACGAAGGACGCCCAGGGCAAGTTTGCGCTCGAGGAGCTGCCCGTGGTCGAGCCGGTCAGCAGCTGAGCGATCCGGCGCGCACACGATGACAGAACGCAGAGTCAGATTCACCGTGCCGACCCGAGGACGTGACGCGCAGTCGTGACGCGGGTGGCCGTCCTCGCATCGGGCAACGGCTCGAACTTGCAGGCCTTGCTGGACACCGTGCACGGCCAGCACGGTGTCGAGATCGTGCGCGTCGTCAGCGACAAGCCGTCGGCCCACGCTCTGCAGCGGGCCGCCGACTTCCAGATCCCGACCGAGGTGTTCGAGCTCAAGGACTTCGACCACCGCGCAGCGCGCGACGATGCGATGGCAGAGCTGCTGCGCAGAGACGAGATCGACCTCGTGGTGTTGGCCGGCTACATGGCGATCCTCTCGCCGCAGTTCATCAACAGCTTCTTCGGCCGCATCATCAACGTCCACCCCTCGCTGCTGCCGGCCTACCCCGGACTCGACGCCATCGGCCAGGCGCTGGCGGCCGGCGCGAGGGAGACGGGCGTGACGGTGCACTACGTCGACGAGGGTGTCGACACCGGTCCCGTGATCGCCCAGGAGTCGGTCGCGATTGTCGCCGGTGAATCGCTTGAGGATCTGACCGAACGTATCCACGCAGTCGAGCACCGCCTGCTGCCCGCGGTGGTCACACAGATTGCCCGCGCGAGGCTCGGCAGATAGTCTCAACCCATGCCTGAGGACACCAGCAACCGCACAGAAGTCGAAGTCACCGCCGCCGGCGCCGTGCGCATCCGCACCGCCCTGATCAGCGTTTCCGACAAGCGCGGCATCGTCGACTTCGCAAAGGGACTGGACGAGCTCGGCATCAAGATCATCTCGACCGGCGGCACGCGCCGCGAGCTCGAGGAGAACGGCGTAAAGGTCACCGGCATCAGCGACCACACCGGCAGCCCGGAGATTCTCGGCGGCCGCGTCAAGACGCTGCACCCGACGGTCCACGCCGGCCTGCTGGCCAAGCTCGACGACCCCTCGCACATCGACGAGCTCAACGAGCACGGGCTGGGCTCGATCGATCTCGTGGTCGTCAACCTCTATCCCTTCCAGCGCTACGCCAACCGCCGCGGCGTCTCCGACGCGGAGATCCTCGAGCAGATCGACATCGGCGGACCGACGATGGTGCGTGCCAGCGCCAAGAACTACGCCTTCACCGCCATCGTCGTCAGCCCGGAGAGCTACGACGCGGTGCTTGAAGAGCTGGCCGAAGACGACTGCACGCTGGGGCTCGAGACACGCGAGTCGCTCGCCGTCGACGCCTTCAACTACACGGCGCAGTACGAGGCCGCCATCAGCACCTGGTTCAACGAGCGCACGGGCAACGTGCCGGATCAGTTCGTGCGTGCCTACGAGAAGCAGCTCGACCTGCCCTACGGCGAGAACCCGCACCAGCGTGCCGCCTACTACTCCGAGGTCGGCTCGCGCACCGACCTGTTGAGCATGGTCGGCCAGGAGCAGGGCAAGGACCTCTCCTACAACAACCTGCTCGACCTCGACGCCGGGCGTCGCCTGATCGAGGAGTTCGAGCTTCCCTGCTGCGCCATCCTCAAGCACAACAATCCGTGCGGCATCGCCGTCGCCAGCTCGATCGAGCAGGCCTACGAGCAGGCCCTGCACACCGATCCTCTGAGCGCATTCGGCGGCATCTACATCTTCAACCGCGAGGTCGACGGCGCGCTGGCGGCCAAGATGATCGAGAACTTCATCGAGCTCGTCTTCGCGCCCTCCTACACGGACGAAGCGCTGGCGACCTTGGCGCAGAAGGAGAACCTGCGCGTGCTCGTCAACAACGAGCGGCGGCTGTGGCCGGTCTCGGCCCCGGAGCTTCGCGGCGTGCGCGGCGGGCTGCTGCTGCAGGACCGCGACGTCGACATCGACCCGCGCGACGCCATGCAGGTCGTCACTGAGACGCAACCGACCGAGGCCCAGTGGGGCGACCTGCTGTTTGCCTGGCGCGTTGCCAAGCACGTCAAGAGCAACTCGATCGTGATCGCCAAGGACCTCGCGACGCTCGGAATCGGCGCCGGACAGATGAGCCGCGTCGACTCGGTCAAACTGGCCGTGAAGAAGGCCCACGGCGATCTCGAAGGCTCGGCCCTGGCCGGCGACGCCTTCTTCCCCTTCCCCGACGGACCCGAGTACGCCATCAAGGCCGGCGTACGCGCGATCATCCAGCCCGGCGGCTCAAAGCGCGACGGCGAAGTCGTCAAGGCCGCCGACGAAGCCGGCATCGCAATGGTCTTCACAGGCCGCCGCCACTTCAAGCACTAGCCCGCCCCCGCCACTTCAAGCACTAGGGCCCGCCACCGCCAACCAACGCAGCCCTTTGCATGCCTCTGGCATGCAAAGGATTTGAGTGCGGCAGAACCTCTTGAACAAGCGGTTCTACTTGCATGCCTCTGGCATGCAAAACAATCCGCCTGTTCATGCGGCTTCGGAGCGGGCTTTGGGCTTGCATGCCGGAGGCATGCAAGAAATCTCCCTTGTTCAAGGGGTTTTCTGCGGGGCTTTTCGCTTGCATGCCGGAGGCATGCAAGCGGGGCGTTTGGTTGGGGCCTATTGGAGGTCGAACTCTTCGCCGCTGTCTTTTGAGGGGTGCTCCGGGGTGTACCTGGGTTTGGTCGGCTCTGGGGCAGGTTCGGGTTGCGGCGCGACCGGGGCCGGCTGCGGCGCTGGTTGGGGTGCCGGGGCGGGCTTTGGTGCGTCGGCCTTCTTCGTCTGCTTCTTCGTGGCCGGCTCGGCCCGCTCGGGCTCGGCCGCCGGCGGCTCGCTCCTGGTAGTGGGAGCGCTCACTGCCGGTGCATCCCCATCGCCGGAAATCTGGTCGACGGCCACGTACCCGCCTGCCGCCACCGCCGCGACCGCGACGACCGCGATGGCCACCTGCGCGGCCGTGGCCAGCCCTGCCCCGCCAGCGGCGGCGCCGCCCGCGGCAGTACCCGCGCCACCTGCGCCTGCGCCGGCACCACCTGCACCCGCGCCGGCACCGGCACCACCTGCTCCTGCACCCGCTCCAGAACCGGCGGCCGTCACAGTTGCTGCGCCTGCGGCCGCGCTCGTCGCGGCAGCTCCGGTCAGCGCCAATAGCAACGCCGCACCCGGCACCGTGACCGCAGCCAGCCCGCGCGTTCCCAGCACATGGCGGCGGCAGCCGGGGCAGCCCTCGAGATGCCGCACGGCCTCGGCATGCTCTGGCGACTCCGGATCGAACGCGCCCAGCGCGTACTGATTGATCAGGGTGGCGCGGTCCTCGCAGAAGCTTCCTTCCTTGATCGAGGAGAGCACCGGACGCAGCTTCTTCGAAACCTCGTCCATGATTTTCTCCATGCGCTTGGGGCGCACACCAACCTGCTCGGCCGCCTCGGGGCGACTCATTCCG
>JBIQMF010000037.1:0-10076 GCA_044463545.1 Solirubrobacterales bacterium | reverse complement strand
ACCGCAGGTGCGCACCGAGGCGGACCGCGTCAGCAACCTCATCCGCAACCTCTTCGAGTACTACGCCGACCACCCGGCGGCGATCCCGGACGGCGTCACCGACGACGTGCCGCAACGCATCACCGACTGGATCGCAGGCATGACCGACCGCTACGCCTTCCGCGCCTTTGAAGAGCTCAACCTGCCGAGGACGGGCCGCTGATGGCGCGGATCAAGGACAGCTCCAAGGAGAAGGTGCGCGAGGCCGTCGACATCGTCGACCTCGTCAACCACTACACGGATCTGCGCCGCAACGGTAGCCAGTACATGGGGCGCTGCCCGTTCCACGAGGACAACTCACCGAGCTTCTCGGTCAACCAGTCGGAAAAGGTCTACTACTGCTTCGGCTGCCAGGTCAGCGGTGACGTCTTCAGCTTCGCCATGGAGAAGGAGGGTCTGGACTTCGTCGCGGCGATCGAATATCTGGCGGAGATGTACAACGTCGAGCTCGAATACGAGGAGCTCGACCCGCGCGCTGCCGAGCGCCAGAAGGCTCGTGAACGGCTCTACGAGCTGCTCGAGCGCGCCACGAAGTTCTATGAGCGCACCCTGGCCGAGGCGCCGGAGGCCGCAGCTGCGCGCGAGTATCTGGCCCAGCGCGGATTCTCGAGCGCAGTGATGAAGAAGTTCCGGCTCGGCTATTCCCCGAAGGCCTGGGACAAGCTCTTCGTGCCGGCGCTCTCGCAGGGTTTCAGTGAGCAGGAACTGCTCGACGCCGGACTCGTGCAGCGCAACGACCGCGGGCAGCTGTACGACCGCTTCCGCGGGCGCATCATGTTCCCGTTGTCGGACAAGAAGGGCGTCGTGCGCGGCTTCGGCGCCCGCGGCATGCGTGAGAGCGACCGCCCGAAGTATCTCAACTCACCCGAGGGGCCGGTCTACCACAAGGGTGAGCAGATTTTTGCCATCGACCACGCGCGCAGGCCGGCAGCCCAGAAGAAGCGCGTGATCGCCGTCGAAGGCTACGCCGACGTGCTGGCGCTGCACGACGCGGGGTTTGAGGAGGCCGTCGCTGTGATGGGTACGGCCATGACCGAGCAGCAGGCGACCGAGCTCGGGCGGATGGCGCAGCGCGTCTATCTGTCGCTCGACGCCGACGCCTCGGGGCGCCGCGCCGCCTTGCGCGCGGCCGAGGTGCTGAGCAAGGTGCGCGACGCCGAGGTGCTCGTGATTCGGCTGGCCGACGGGCAGGATCCCGACGAGCTCATTCGTGCCGGCGGGGCCGCGGCCTTCGAAGCTGAGATCGCGCGCGCCGTCTCGGTCTCCGAATTCGCCGTCAGTCAGGTCTTCGCCGAGAGTGACCTCTCGGACGCGCGCGGGCGCGAGCACGCGCTCGACGAGCTCGTGCCGGTGCTGCTGGCGATGCCCGCGGGCCCCGCGCGCGACGAGCAGATCCGCGTGGCGGCAGACCGGCTCGGGGTCAGCGACTCCGTGCTGCGCGAGGCGGTCCGCGAGCGCAGTTCGCGCCTGGGCGGGCGGCCTTCCGGCGACGGCAGCGAGGCGCCGGCGGCCGCACCGCGCAGGCCCGCACGGGCCGACGGCGGCGAACGCGCCGAGCGCATATTCATGGCCCAGTGCCTCTCGAATCCAAGCCTCGCGGTCGAGCAGCTCGGCCAGTTGAAAGATGAGTTGCTGTCGACGGCGCTGATGCGCGAGTTGCGGGATCATCTGATCGCCAACGCAGAAGCGCCGATGAACGGCCTCTCAGAGCTAAAGCCTGAGCTCCGGGAAGCCGTTACAGAGGTAGCGATGCTTTCGGAAAGAGAGCACGCGAGCGCGGAAGTGATCCAACTGGGATTTCTGCAGCTCAAGAAGTCAGGTCTTGACCGACGGATCGCCGGCGCGCCGGGTGATCAGAAGGCCGAGATCGAGCTCGAGCGACAGGAAGTGATTCGCAGGATCGGGGAGCTTTCAGCGGAATTCGCGTGACTCACCGGGCAGTGCAGCCCCGCAGATGAGCACACAGGCAGCCAAACAGATTCCCGAGGACGACCCCGCCGCAGTCGGTCTGGGGGCCGCTCAGAGCACGACGCTCGACCTGACGCCGGGCGAGGGCCGCGAGGCCGTCGACACCGTGCACCTGTACCTCAAAGCCATCGGCGAGCGCAAACTGCTCTCGGCCGAAGAGGAGGTACGGCTGGCAAAGCGCATCGAGCGCGCCGACTACGAGGCCAAGAACATCATGATCGAGGCCAACCTGCGCCTCGTCGTCTCGATCGCAAAGCGCTACAGCGACCGCGGAGTCTCGCTGCTCGACCTCATTCAGGAGGGCAACGTCGGACTGATGCGCGCAGTCGAGAAGTTCGACTGGCGCCGCGGCTACAAGTTTTCAACCTACGCCGCCTGGTGGATCAGGCAGGGGATCACGCGCTGCATCGCCGATCAGGCGCGGACGATCCGCATCCCCGTGCACCTGCTGCAGCACGTCAACAAGGTCTCGGCGGCACGCCGCCGGCTCGAGCAGTCGCTGGGGCGCGATCCCAGCGTCGAAGAGGTGGCCAAGGAGCTGGGGATGGAGGTCGACGACGTCAAGAGCCTGATGGAGCTCTCGGCCGACGCCATCTCGCTGGACACGCCGCTGGGCACGGACGAGGGATCGGCGACGATCGGCGACGTCGTCGAGAACGACTCCGACCAGGCGCCCGAAGAGATCGTGGCCGAACGCCTGCTCTCGGAGGATGTCTGCGTCGTGCTGGGCCAGCTCTCAGAGCGCGAGCGCAGGGTTGTCGAGCTGCGCTACGGCCTGACCGGTGAGGAACCGCTGACGCTCGTCGAGATCGGCAAGTACATCGGTGTCACGCGTGAACGCGTGCGCCAGATCGAGATCGGCGCGATCGAGAAGTTGCGCCGTGGCGGCGAGACCGCCCGGCTGCGCACGCACTGACGGCGCTCAGCCTGCGGCCGCGCTGAAGGCTTCCATCGTCTCGGCCCCGAGCAGGCAGAAGGTGGCCCGACTGACCGTCGGATTCTCGAGCATCGCCTCCCTCACGCTGCTCACGGCGACGGGCGCCGCGAGTTCGAGTGGAAAGCCGAATATGCCGGTGCTGAGCGCCGGCAGGGCGATCGAGCGGCAGCCCAGCGACGCCGCCAGCGCGACGGCGCTCTTGTATGCCGATGCCAAGGTTTCGGCTTCGCCGGCGTCGCCACCGCTCCAGATCGGTCCGACGGCGTGGATGACGCAGGCGGCGTCGAGTTTGCCGGCGCGCGTGGCCCAGGCGCCGCCGGGCTTCACAAAGGGTGCGCGCCGCGAGTCTTCTTCGAGTTCGGGACCCGCGGCGGCGGCGATGGCGGCGGCCACTCCGCCGCCGTGCTCAAGCCGCGAGTTGGCGGCGTTGACGATGGCGTCGGCCGACTGTCTGGTGATGTCCGCCTCGATGAGATTCAGCACGGTGCCACCAAGAATGACACGCTCGCTGGCTGGTATCTTCCCCTTCGCATTCCCCGGTAGCTCAGCTGGTAGAGCGTTCGGCTGTTAACCGAAATGTCGCTGGTTCGAGTCCAGCCCGGGGAGTCGTCCATGAGGCGCTGACTGTGGCGATCTCGCCGATGCTCGGGCTTGGCGGATCGGTCACGACCATAAGGTCGCTCCCTCACCGCCTGCGCCCTGCGCGTCGACGATCTCACCACATTCAGCGCCTCATGGAGGTTGGGCGTGTGAATGAGCGCTTGACTGTGGCGATCTCGTCCATGAGGCGCTGACTGTGGCGATCTCGCCCATGAGGCGCTGACTGTGGCGATCTCGCCGATGCTCGGACTCGGCGGTTTCGGTCACGACCGGACGGTCGCTCCCTTCACCGCCTTCGTCCTGCGCGTCGACGATCTCACCACATTCAGCGCCTCATGGAGGCGGGGGCTTCCGCTCGGGACTTGGGACGCCTGATTCAGGCGTCGCTTGCTGCTTTGAGGATCTCTTGGGCCGCCGTGCTAGCGGGGTCTCGCTTGGCCGTCCAGGCCGCTAGTTCCTGGGCCTTTGCCTTGTAGGCGGGGTTTGCCAGGGCCTTCTCCACGGCTGCCGCGATAGTCGGCGCGGATATGAAGCGGTTGGGCAGCGAGACGCCTACGCCGGCCCAGCGCACCCTTGCTGCGTTCTCGTACTGGTCGCCGCTGGCCGGGGCGACCACAACGGCCGCGCCGCTCGTCAGCGCGCGCATGATCGTGCCGTGGCCGCCGTGGCAGACGACCACGTCGGCCGCCGGAAAGAGCTGGCTGTACGGTGCCCAGTCGACGACCGTGGTGTTGCGGCCCGGCGTCAGCGGCCGCGCCGGCCCGCGGCCGTTCTTTGCCGCAACGACGCGCATCGGCAGGTCGGCGAGGCCCTCGACGGCCGCGTGCAGCATCGAGTGCTCGATGTCCTGGGCCGTGCTCGGTGCCACGACCACCAGCGGCTCGGCGCCGTCAGGAAACTCGACGTGCTGTGGTGGCGGCTCCCACATCACGGGACCGATCACCTTGACGTGCGCCGGCCAGCTGCGTGGAGGCTCGAGCTGCGGCAACGTACCGACGAGCACGAGGCGCTGCGAGAGCGAGCCGTGGAAGCGCCGGACCGGCGGCAGACCGACGGCCTGGCGCGTGATGTTGAGCTCTTCGCGGCCGTAGGCGAGGCCCTGCTGCTCAAACTTGTGCAGCCTGCGGAAGATCCACCTGGCCCAGGGCGTACTGGCCGGTGCCCAGCCCGAGCCGAAGGGCACGCTGTCTTCGCCGGTGGCGTGCCAGAGGTGCGGCACCGAAGTCACGAAGGGCACGCCGCAGAGTTCTGCACTCAGCGCCGAAGCCAGCGTCAGGACGTCGCCGACGATGAGGTCGGGCCGCCAGTCGTCCACCACCTCGCGCAGCTGCGCGGTGGCAAGCGCCGCGGCCTCGTGGACGTCGGGGACGGGCTCGCCGGGCGCCACCTCGAACTTGGGCGCGCGCTGGAACTCTGCGCCGACGCCTTCAATGTGCTCCTGCCAGCGGAACCAGGTGTGTACTGCCACCTCGGCACCGCTCTGCACGAGACGATCGGCGATTGCGATCATCGGAAAGGCGTGGCCGGGCTCGCCGATCGAGACGAGCAGGATGCGCGGCCGGGCGCTCAACGTTCCGCGTCGTTCAGAGCACGCCGGCGGCCTCGGCCGCCGCGGCGATGTCGCGCAGGATCGTCTCGCGGCCGGCGATGTCCCCGGCCATCGGTACCACCATCAGGTTGTCGACACCGACGTCGGCGTAGGCGGCAATGCGCTCCTTCACCTGATCTTTTCCTCCGACCAGCGAGATCAGGTCGATCAGTTCGACCGGAATGGCCGCCGCCGCTTCGTCGTACTTCTTGTCTAGGTAGAGGTCCTGGATCTCTTTGGCCGCGTCGGCGAAGCCGTAGGAGGAGACGAGGTTGTTGTAGAAGTTCTTGCCGCGGGCACCCATGCCACCGACGTAGAGCGCCACCAGCGGGCGGATGCGGTCCCGCAGCTCGTCGATGTCACCCTCGCCGGTTGCGCAGAAGATCGACGGCGAGATCTGGATCTCGTCGAGCGTGCGCCCGGCGCGCTCTGCGCCCTCCTTGAGGTTGCTGTTGAGCTGCTCGGCGTGCTCGGGGCCGTAGAGGTAGGGCAGCCAGCCGTCGCAGAGCTCGCCGGCCAGCGCCGTGTTCCTGGGCCCGATCGCCGCCAGGAAGATCGGGATGCGCTCCTGCACGGTCGGCAGCATCAGCTTGAGCGGCTTGCCGAGACCGTCGGGCAGCGGCAGCTTGTAGATCTCGCCGTCGTACTCGACGTACTCACGGCCGAACATCTTGCGCAGGATCTCGACGTACTCGCGGGTGCGCTGGATCTGCTTGGCGAAGGGCTGCCCGTGCCAGCCCTCGGCGACCTGTGGGCCGCTGGAGCCGAGCCCGAGGTTGAAGCGGCCGTTCGAGAGGTTGTCGAGCGTGCTGGCCACCATCGCCGTGTTGCCCGGCGTGCGTCCCGGGATCTGGAAGATCGCCGAGCCGATGCGGATCTTCTCGGTCTTGGCAGCGATCCAGGCCAGCGGCGTCCCGGAGTCCGAGCCGTATGCCTCGGCCGTCCAGACGGAGTCGTAGCCGAAACCCTCGGCCTTGACCGCGGTCTCGACGATCGTCATCAGGTTCTCGCGGTTGACCGCGTATCCAGCCATTACTCCGAGCTTCATCTGTGGATCCTTCTCGCCGGTGGTTTGTGGTGTCAGAAGAGGTCGTCGCCGACGCGCTCGAAGATGATTTCCGGGATGCGCACGTTGGGCGAGAGCTGCAGCAGCCAGAGCACGGCGCTCGAGAGGTCTTCGGGGCGGATCATCTTCTCGCCGGGCACGCCGCCCTGGGTCTGCGCAAACTCGGTCATGGGGGTTTCCACGAAGGCCGGGGAGAGCGCAGTGAAGCGGATTCCCTCGTTCTGGAACTCCTTGTGCATGCCGTTGGTCCAGTTGGCCACGGCCGCCTTCGTCGCCGCGTACAGCGACAGCCACGGCTGTCCGTAGCGCCCGGCGATCGAGGCCAGGTTGAAGACGTGCGCCATACCGTTGGGATTCTCGGCGGCGGCCGCCTTGAGGTGGGGCATCGCCTCGCGCGTCGTGATCACCATGCCGCGGATGTTGACGTCGAGCTGCATGTCGATGAATCGGGTCTGGTAGCCCTCGAGCTGACCGCCGATCCCGACGCCGGCGCTGTTGACAAGCACGTCGAGACGGCCGAAGCGCTGCATGTGCGACTCCACGAGCGCGACAAGCGCGGCTTCGTCGTCGGCCGGGGCGACGACGTCGTGGATGTCGAGTCCGGACGAGCGAAGATCGTCTGCTGCGGCGCGCAGTTTCTCCTCGCGGCGTCCGCTGATCGTGACGCCGTAGCCGACCTCCCCGAGCGCGCGGGCGATTGCGAAACCGATTCCGCTGGACCCGCCGGTGATGAGTGCTGCGCGCTCCGCCACAGTGGGCGGCATCATACCTCTATGAGCGCCCAAGCTGACCTGCGCGCGCGATTCGTCCAGGACGCGCGCCAACGACTGGAAACGATCCGCAACGCAGCTGAGGGGCTCCCTGCGGGCCGCACGGCCGCACCCGGCACAGCCCCCGCGGCAGAGGCAGCCGCAGAGCCACCCGCGCAGCAGTCGACAGAGCAGGCCGCAGAGCTTGTCCGCGGCCAGGCGCACATGATCAAAGGCGCCGCCGGGATGCTCGATTTCGACGAGGTACGTGCTGCCGCAGCCGAGCTCGAAGACGCCGCCGCGCGGCGGCAGGCGTCGGCCGAGGGGGCCGCTCAGGCGGCGCTTGCGGCGGCGCTCGAGCGGCTTCAACGCGCGGTCGACGCGCTGTGACCAGCGGGCGCCCAGAAGTGAGGGCGACCTCACTTCGTTTCAGGGTTCCCTAAGACGCTTTTGCCGCTAGGTTCGATGGCATACTGGGCCACACCGCGTAGTCACCAAGGAGAAAGCGATGCTCAAGGATTCAGTTCAGAAGGCGCTCAACGACCAGGTCCGCCACGAGTTCTACTCGGCGCACGTCTATCTGGCCATGTGCGCCTGGTTTGAGGACCAGGGTCTGCCGGGCTTTGCGACGTGGATGCGCCTGCAGTACGAGGAAGAGCTTGCGCACGGACTGAAGATCTTTGACTTCATCAACGACCGCGACGGCAAGGTGATCATCGACGGCGTCGAGGCGCCGCCGGCCTCCTGGGACTCGCCGCTTGCGGCCTTCGAGGCCGCCCACGACAACGAGAAGGCTGTCAGCCGATCGATCGACGACCTCTACAACCTCGCCGACAGCGAGAACGACCACGCCACGAAGGTGATGCTGCAGTGGTTCATCACTGAGCAGGTCGAGGAAGAAGCCTCGACCAAACAGGCTGTGGACCGTCTGAAGTTGGCCGGCGACGACTCATCGGCGCTGCTCGTGCTCGACCACGAGTTCGGCGCGCGCAGCGCGGCCGAATAGCGCCGGCCGCGTCAGCGCCCGTCGTCGTCGACCTGCTCGAGTCGGCCGCTCGTGACGTCGAAGATGAACTCGCCGACCTCAAAGCCGGCCGGCAGCAGCTTGCAGTCGCGGATCTTCTGGGCGTCGGCCGCCAGCGTCGCCCGCTGATCATCGATCATCAGAAAGTCGACGTCGGAGGCATCCTCGCCGGTCAGCTCGCCGACGACGTCGACCATCTGCTCCTGCGAGAGCTTTGTACCGCCGCAGTCGGTGTGCTGGATCAGCGCCACGCGGTTGACGCCCAGCACGTGCGACGCCAGCACCAGGGTGCGTAGCACGTCATCGGTCACGCGCGCACCGGCGTTACGGATCATCTTGGCGTCCCCGGGAATCAGACCGAAGGCTTCGAGCGGGTCGATCCGCGTGTCGATACAGGTCACGATCGCCAGCCCGCGTCGCGCCAGACCGTTGGCGAGGTTCTTGTGCCGCTCTGCGTAGACGGCATTGGCGGTGACGATGTCATTGAAGGGCATGGGGGATCGCTTTCTCTTGGGTTGCTGCTGGTTCTGTCTGCTGCGCTGCTCAGGCCTTTGCGCGCTTGCGCATGTGCGGGAGCAGTTCGCGCTTCCTCAGGCGCATTGATGTCGGGGTGACCTCGAGCAACTCGTCGTTCTCGAGGAAATCCATGTTCTGTTCGAGGCTGAAGATCGTCGGCGGGGTCAGTTGCACGACGCCGTCCGAGGACTTGCTGCGCATGTTCGTCAGCTGTTTGGCCTTGCAGACGTTGATCTCGAGGTCGTCGCCCCGTGAGTTGAGGCCGACGATCTGGCCCTGGTAGACCTTTTCGGCCGGACCGATGAAGACGGTTCCGCGCTCCTCGGCGTTCTGCAGTGCGAAGGGCGTCGTGGTGCCGGTCTCAAAGGCGATCAGCGCGCCGTTCCGCTGCTGTTCGAGCGCTGCACCCACGGGTTGGTAGCCCGTCGTCAGCGAGCTCATCACGGCAGTGCCTTTGGTGTTGGTCATGAGGATGCCGCGCACACCCAGCAGCGCGCGCGTGGGGATCTCGTAGCTGAGACGCGTGACGCCGCCCGAGACGGCAACCTGGTCCTTCTGTACGGCGCGGCGGCTGCCGAGCTCGGTCTGGACGGCGCCGATGTGTTCTTCGGGGACCTCGACGACGAGCTCTTCGACCGGCTCGAACTCCTCGCCCTCGATCGTCGTGGTCACAACCTGCGGTCGGCCAACCTCAAGCTCGAAGCCCTCGCGACGCATCGTCTCGATCAACACGGAGAGATGCAGCTCGCCGCGCCCGGCAACGAGGAAGCCCTTGTCCGCCGGCTCGACCTGCAGCCCGACGTTCGTTTCGAGTTCCTTGTCGAGGCGTTCGCCGATCTGGCGTGAGGTTGTGAACTCGCCCTCGGTGCCCTTGAAGGGGCTGGTGTTGGGGCCGAGGTAGATCTGCAGCGTGGGCGCCTCGACCTCGATCGTCGGCAGCGCCGTCGGATTCTCGGCGTCGGCGATCGTCGCGCCGATCTGTGCGTCCGGGACTCCTGTCAGCTGCACGATGTCGCCGGCGATGCCCTGCTCGACCGAGAAGCGCGAGAGTCCGTGTGACATGAAGACATCGCCGATGCGCGCCTTGCTGTGGCCACCCTCGCGGTCAATCAGCGTCACGGCGTCGCCGGCGCGTACGCGTCCGCGACTGACGCGACCGATGGCGTACTTGCCCTTGTAGCTGTCCCAGGCCAGCGCCGTGACGAGCATCTGCAGCGGCCCCTCGAGCTCCACCCGGGGTGCCGGGATGTGCTCGATGATGGCGTCGAAGAGCGGCTTCAGCGTTGCGTCCTCGCCGACGTCGCCCGGCAGCGTCGCCCAGGCCTTGCCCTCGCGCCCGACGCAGTAGAACTCGGGGTAGTGCAGCTGGTCATCGTCGATGGCCAGCTCGAGAAAGAGGTCAGCCAGCTCGCTCTCGACCTCGTCGACGCGGCGTGCCGGCTTATCGATCTTGTTGATCACGACGATCGGCTTGAGGCCGTTCTCGAGTGCCTTGGTCAGCACGAACTTGGTCTGCGGCATCGGGCCTTCCTGGGCGTCGACGATGAGCAGGCAGCCGTCGGCCATGTTCAGGGTGCGCTCCACCTCGC
>JBIQMF010000036.1:0-10380 GCA_044463545.1 Solirubrobacterales bacterium | reverse complement strand
ACGTGCGCCTCTGCGTCGACGGCCCGGTTCTTGAGGCAGGCATGCTTGAGAGCGCACTCGAGCTCGGCGGTGCGCACTGATGGCTGTCTCCTTCTGCGGGCTCACGCTGGCCCACCCCGTGATCAACGGCTCGGGCACCTACGACGCAATCACGGCGCGGCGCGTGTTCGGCCAGGACTTTGACCGCGCCTTCCCATTCAGCGCCTACGTCTCAAAGACGATCACGCGTGACCCGCGCGCCGGAAACGCGCCGCCGCGGCTGTGGGAGTTGGGTCAGGGAATGATCAACTCGATCGGCCTGCCAAACAAGGGAGTCTCGCGCTTTCTGGCAGAGGATCTTCTGCAGTACGGCACGCTGCCTGCTCCACTGATCGTCTCGATCATGGGCTTTGCGGCCGAAGAGCTGCTCGAGATTCTCGAGCTGCTGGGCCAGCGCGACGAGATCGCGGCATTCGAGCTCAACTTCTCGTGCCCCAACGTCAAGACCGGCAACATCGTGGGCTCTGACCCCGCCGAGTGCTCGGCGATGATGGCGCGCCTGCGCCCCGCTTCAAAGAAGCCGATGATCGCAAAGCTTGCGCCCTCGACTTCGCGCCCGGACCTCGTCGCAGCGGCGGCCGAAGCGGCCGGCGCTGACGCCGTCGCGCTCATCAACACGCTGCCCGGCACGGCCTTCGCGCCCGGCACTTCGGAGCCCTGGCTGGGCGGCGGCAGCGGCGGCATCTCCGGTCCTGCGCTGCGGCCGGTGGCTCTGGCGCAGGTCGCGCGAGTGGCCGCGGCCGTGTCGCTGCCGATCGTCGGGATGGGCGGCGTCGAGACGGGGCGCCACGCACGCGACCTGATCGAAGCCGGTGCAACTCTCGTTGCCGTCGGCACGGAGAATTTCCGCGATCCGGCGGCGGGCAGCCGTATCGCCGGCGAACTCTGAAGCTGGACCGAAGGGCGACGTTCGGGCTGCTCGTGCTGCCCTTTCGGGGGATCGTGGGGGTCAACCAACCCTGATCTCGCCTGAACCTCAAGTTGAGGTCGAGGTGAATCAGAGAATTTGATGTTGCCCTGCCTTCAAAACCTGCCTATCATTCCCGCCATGTCTCAGCCCGCCACGTCGCCTCAGAAGTCCAAGGTTGCCCCCGAGAAGGCAGCCGGCGAGGCACTGGCAGAGACACCGGACCGTTCGCCTTCGCAGCGCCTCGAGGCGCTCAAGCTCGCCAACGCCGTGCGCACCGAGCGCGCCGCGCTCAAGCGCGACCTCAAGGCTGGCCGCATCCGTATCGAGCAGGTGCTGGCAGACCCGCCGGAGTGCGTGCACTCGGCCAAGGTGGCCGACATCATGCTGGCGGTACCGCGCTACGGCCGCGTCAAGGTCACGAAGATCCTGCAGCGTTGCCGGATCTCGCCGAGCAAGACCGTGATCGGCCTCTCTGAACGCCAGCGCGGCGAGTTGATCGAAGCGCTGCGTCGCCCCTAGGGGGACGCGGTGGCCCGCTCGGCCGTCTACGTAATCACCGGGCCTTCCGGCGTCGGCAAGGGCACCGTGATCCGCGCGCTGCGCGAGTTGCACCCGGAGATCGGTCTGTCGATCTCGGCCACCACGCGCGCGCCGCGCGCCGGTGAGCAGGACGGCCGCGACTACCACTTCCTCTCGCCGGACGAGTTCGAGCGGCGTGTCGCCGACGGTGAGTTCGTCGAGCACGCCGAGTACAGCGGCAACCGCTACGGCACCTTGCGGGCCGAGCTTGCGAAGAACGCCGAAAAGGGCGGCGTGGTGCTCGAGATCGAACTCCAGGGCGCCCGCCAGATCCGCGCAAGCATGCCCGAGGCGCTGCAGATCTTCATCGCCCCGCCGACCCCCGAGACGCTACGCGAGCGTCTGACCCTCCGCGGGACCGACTCGGCAGAGGCCATCGAACGACGCCTCATGGTCGCCGAAGAAGAGTTGGCAGCCCAGGGCGAGTTCGAGCACGTCGTCGTCAACGACGAGCTCGACCGCGCAGTGGCCGAACTCGACCGCATCCTCGCCGGCAACTGACGAGCCACCCTGCTTGCCTGCATGCATGCGGCATGCCGGCGGCAAGCGCCCTCAGCACCCCGTGAGCCGGGATGCTTCCTTGCATGCCTGCGGCACGCAAGATGTCTGGGCGGCGCGGCGTCGAAGCAGTCGTCGGAGGGCAGCCGCGCCCCAAGGGTCTACAATTGCCCCCCAATCAAGCTTTGAAGGAGTTTTTCGTGGTTGAACCGCGCGTTGACAAATTGCTCGAGAAGGTCGATTCGCAGTATGCGTCGGTGATCGTCGCCGCCAAGCGTGCGCGCCAGATCAGCTCCTACTACCACGGCCTCGGCGAGGGTCACTTCGGCGAATACGTGCCGCCGATGGTGGACACCCGCTCGAAAAACTACCTGACGATCGCCCTCGAAGAGATCGAGGCCGACAAGCTCAAGTACCAGTACCGCTAGCCCCTACCAGGGCCGCCGGCCCCGCCGCCAGTGGGTCGTGCGCCGTCCGGCGCGGGGTCGCCCAGCGCAGGGTGTGACGCGGCCGGGCAGGGCGAGGGCCCCACGGCGACAGCGCCCGCCGGGCGCCCGGGCGCGATGGCAGCGCGCTTGCAGCCGGACACACCGCGCAGGCAAGCGTCGATAATCACCCGGATGGCAAGGATTCTTCTCGGAGTCAGCGGCGGCATCGCCGCCTACAAGGCGCTCGAACTGACGCGTCTTGCCGTCAAGGCAGGCCACCACGTCCGCGTCGTCCAGACACCGGACTCGCAGAACTTCGTCGGTCGCAGCTCATTTGAGGGCATCACCGGCGCCCCGGTGCTCATCGATCAGTTTGAGAGCGACCCGGCCGGGGGCGTCTTCGGCGACCAGGAGCGCCCGGCGCACGACCCGATCGCGCACCTCGAGCTGGCCGCCAACTGCGACGTGTATCTGATCGCTCCGGCGACGGCCAACACCCTGGCCAAGATCGCCGCGGGGATGGCCGACAACATGGTGACCGCGCTTGCCCTCACCTGCAGGAGGCCGATGATCCTGGCCCCGGCCATGAACAACGACATGTACATGGCCGCGCCCACGCGCGCCAACGTCGAGCTGCTGCGCTCGCGCGGCATCAACGTGCTCGACCCCGGCACCGGCGAGCTGGCCTCGAAGGGCGAGTACGGGGTCGGACGCCTGCCCGAGCCTGCCGAGCTGTTGGCCGCAGTCGAACGCGCGCTCGCGGGCTCCGGCGGGGGCGAGGGTGGCTACGCGCCGCACTCGCTGGACGGGATGAGACTTCTGGTGACCGCTGGCGGCACGCGCGAGCCGATCGACGCGGTGCGCTTTGTCGGCAACCGCTCCTCGGGCAAGATGGGCTTTGCAATCGCCTCGGCAGCGGCCGACCGCGGGGCCGAGGTGACCGTGATCGCGGCCAACGTCGGGCTGGCGCGCGACGCCCGCGTCATGTATCACGACGTGACGAGCGCAGCCGACCTGAAGCTGGCCGTTGAGCGACACTTCGATGCCTGCGACGTGCTGGTGATGGCCGCCGCCGTCGCCGACTTCAGCCCGGCGGACCCGCAGGGGGGCAAGATCAAGAAGGCCGGGCGCGAGGGCATGCAGATCGAACTCGTTGCCACCCCAGACATCCTCAAGGGCCTCAAGGCGCTACGCCGGGACGACCAGTTCCTCGTCGGATTCGCCGCCGAGGCCGGTGACGCGCTGCTGCCCGAGGCGCGGCGCAAGCTGCACGAGAAGGGTCTCGACATGATCGTGGCCAACGACATCGCCAATCCCGCCATCGGCTTTGAGAGCGACGACAACGCCGTGACGATCATCACTGCGGACGGCGAGACTCAGCAGCCGCCGCTGGCCGGCAAGCCCGAGGTGGCTGCGGCCGTGCTCGACCGGGTCGAGGCGGAACTCGCCGCCCGAGCCGGCGAATCGACCGGCACACAGCGCCGCCCGGTATAATTGCCGCTGTTGACCTCCTCGTAAACCTGCGCCGAGTGGCCTTGGGCCGCAAGTGCGCTTCTCGAAGTGGGCCCTCCGGCTCACTTTTTTATTGGGAGATCAGCCCGCAAGATGACTGTTGAGACCATCCAGACGACGATCGAAGAGAGCCTCGCGGCCGCCGAGCCGCAGGTTGAGCTGCTGCTGTGCGAGATGCACGGCGGCACCGTGCGCATCTACATCGATCACCCCGAAGGAGTCGACCTCGACCTCTGCGAGCGCGTGACACGCGCACTGCGCGAGTTGCGCGAGGACTACGGTCTTGAGGTGTCGTCTCCGGGGCCCAAGCGGCCGCTGACCAAACCAGATCATTTCCGGCGCTTTCTGGGAAGCCGCGCGAAGATCAGGACGCGCAGCGACCACGCGGGCAGGCGCAACTTCACCGGCGAGTTGATCGCCGCCGACGACTCGGGTGTCACGATCGGGTCAGACGGAGAGCTCGTGACGGTGTCGTACTCCGACATCAGCAGGTCAAACCTCGTCCCATAGCCCTGGTGCAGACGGTCCGCAGTGACCGGGCGCCGTGCAAAAGGGACCCAACTGAATAACAACCAAAGAAGGCAAAACAACAAATGTCACAGGAAATCGTCGACGCAATCAAGATGCTCGAGCGCGAGAAGGGGATCGACTCCGAAACCCTCATGACCGCACTCGAGGACGCCCTGCTCTCGGCGTACAAGAAGTCACCGGGCTCGGCCAAGTACGCCCGTGTCGAGCTCGACCGCGAGAGCGGCGATTTCCGCGTGTTCGAACTGCTCGTGCCCGAGGATCTCGAGGACGAACTGCTCGACGAGGTCTACGAGCAGGAATCGACGATCGACCCTGAGACCGGCGAGCGCCGCATCATTGAAGAGCCCGACATCGCGCCCGAGAAACTGGCCGAGCACCGCGACCAGATCCCCGAGCGCGACGTGACGCCGGAGAACTTCGGCCGGATCGCCGCCCAGACCGCCAAGCAGGTGATCTACCAGCGCATCCGCGAGGCCGAACGCACGATGATGTACGACGAGTACCACGAGCGTGTCGGCGAGCTCATCACGGGCATCGTCCAGCAGACCGATCACCGCTACACGTTGGTCCAGTTGCGTGAGCGCGTCGAGGCGCTGCTGCCCAAGAGCGAGCAGGTCCCGCGCGAGCGCTACGAGCACGGCGCCCGCATCAAGGCCGTCATCACCGATGTCTCGGCCGAGAGCAAGGGGCCCAGCATCGTCGTCAGCCGACGCAACCCCGAACTCATCCGCAAGCTTTTCGAGCTCGAAGTTCCCGAGGTCGCCGACGGACTCGTCGAGATTCAGAACGTCGCGCGCGAGCCCGGTTTCCGCAGCAAGATCGCGGTTGTCAGCCACGCCGACGGCGTCGACCCCGTCGGCGCCTGCGTCGGTCCGCGCGGCAGCCGCGTGCGCATGGTCGTCTCGGAGCTGCGCGGCGAGAAGATCGACATCATTCCCTTCAACGAGGAGCCCGCGCGCTTCGTGGCCAAGGCGCTGGCGCCGGCACGCGTGCGCGAGGTGCTCGTCGACGATGAGAACCAGCAAGCCACGGTGATCGTGCCCGACGACCAGCTTTCGCTGGCGATCGGCCGTGAGGGCCAGAACGCCCGCCTGGCCGCCCGACTGACCGGCTGGCGCATCGACATCCGCTCCGAGAGCGACTTCGCGGTCGAAGACTCTGGCGACGAGGGCGGCGAGGAGACAGAGGTCGCAGGACGCTGTCACGCCATCCTCACCAACGGCAGGCTCTGCCCCAACGCAGCTCTTCCGGGCTCGCGTTACTGCGGCCTCGACGCCCACCAGGCGCTGATCGACCAGGAGACCGACTACGTCGACCCGTCGATGGCCGAGGCCGCGGACGCCGCAGACGGGGGAGAGGGTCCCGAGCCCGAGGCGCCCGACGCCGAGGAGGCAGCTGCCCTCGACACCACCGTCGAGCAGGAGGCCGGCGCCGATGAGCTGCCCGAGGCCCCCGTCGAGGGCGAAGACCCCGTCGAGGCGGTGAGCCCGGATGAGGGCGTCTCCGCCGAGGACGAGGCCGAAGGCGCGGCCGACGCCGAAGAGGGTGAGATCGAGACCGAGGCGATCGTCGATGCGATCGAGAACGCCCCGGTGGCCGACGAGGATTCCGAGTAGGTCGTCCGCATGGCGAAGGTCCGAGTACACGAACTGGCCAAGAAGGCCGGCCTCACCAGCAAGGAAATGCTGGCGTTGCTGCAGAAGGCGGGAATCGAGGTCAAGACGGCCTCGTCCGGCGTCAGCGACGAGGTCGCCGAAAAGGTCATGAAGGCCGTCAACCGACCGGTCGGAGTACGCGCCGCCTCGGCCCGCCAGGCCGAGACGGGCCAGCGCCCGGGGTCGGGGACCAACCGCACGCCGCCGCGCGGCGGCTATTCGGCGGGCCCCGGCGATGCCGGGCGTCGGAGCGCCCCACGTGGCCCTGCGCGTCCTACGGGACCAGTCCCGGGAGGTAGCGCCGGCGGCGGCAAGATGCGTCGCGTCGTGATCGACTCGCAGGCCTCGCGCCGCGGGCCGGGTGGCCCGCCCGGCGGGGGTCCTGCGCCCAAGCGCCGCGGCGGACGCCGTCGCAAGCCCGTCTTTGAGGAGCCGATCGAAGAGACGCCGAAGCAGCCCGAGGTCGAGGACAAGTCGGTGCGCATCAACTCTGGTGCCACCGTCAAGGAGGTCTCAGAATCGCTGGGCGTCTCCTCGGCCGAGGTGATCAAGAAGCTGATGGGCCTCGGCGAGATGGCGTCGCTGACGCAGACGCTCTCGGACGAGACGATCGCCGTGCTCGTCGGAGAGTTCGACCGCGAGCTGGATCTGCACACCGTCGAAGGGGACGGCGACGCCGTCAAGATCGAGGACGACGCGGCGGACCTCACCGAGCGCCCGCCAGTGGTCACGATCATGGGTCACGTCGACCACGGAAAGACCTCGCTGCTCGACGCCGTCCGCCAGACCGACGTCGTCGCCGGCGAAGCCGGAGGCATCACGCAGCACATCGGCGCCTACCAGGTGCACCGTGGCGAGAAGCTCATCACCTTCATCGACACCCCGGGACACGAGGCCTTCACGGCCATGCGCGCCCGCGGCGCCGAGGTCACCGACGTTGCGGTCATCGTCGTCGCCGCAGACGACGGCGTGATGCCGCAGACCGAAGAGGCCATCGACCACGCCAAGGCTGCCGAGGTGCCGATCGTGATCGCCGTCAACAAGATCGACAAGGAGGGCGCCGACCCGACGCGCGTGCGCACAGAGCTTGCCGCCCTCGGCCTGCAGCCCGAGGACTGGGGCGGCCAGACGATCTTCTGTGACGTCTCGGCCAAGCAGCGCCAGGGCCTCGAGAACCTGCTCGACATGATCCTGCTGGTGGCCGAGGTCGAAGAACTTCGTGGCAATCCCGACGCCGAAGCATCGGGTGCCGTGATCGAGTCGCAGCTCGACCCCGGCCGCGGCCCCGTCGCAACGCTGTTGCTGCAGCGCGGCCGGCTCAAGATCGGCGACGCCGTCGTCGCCGGATCGACCTGGGGGCGCGTGCGCGCCATGCAGGACTACACCGGTCAGCGCATCGACGTCGCCGAGCTAGGAGCACCGGTTGAGGTGCTGGGCTTTGACGGTGTGCCCGAGGCCGGCAGCAACTTCCGCGTCGTCGAGAGCGACCGCGTCGCCAGAAACCAGGCGGCCGACCGCGCCAACAGGCTCAAGACCGAGGCGATCGCAAGACGGGCGCGGCTCAAGGTGTCCTTCGAAGACGCCTTCGCCCAGGCCCAGGAGGGAGAGCGCAACTCGCTCAACCTCATCCTCAAGGGCGACGTGGCTGGTTCTGTCGGCGCGCTCGAAGACGAGATCGCCAAGCTTCCGCAGAGTGAGATCCAGGTCAACGTCATCCACAACGGCGTCGGTGGGATCAACGAAACAGACGTGATGCTGGCCTCGGCTTCGGACGCCGTGGTGATCGGCTTCAACGTGCGCCCGGTCGGTGACGCCCGCCTCATCGCAGATCGCGAGGGGGTCGAGATCCGCACCTACACCGTGATCTACAAGGCGATCGACGAGTTGCGTGCAGCCATGCAGGGTCTGCTGGCCCCCGAAGAGGTCGAGGAGGCCGTCGGCACCCTGACCGTGCGCCAGACCTTCAAGGCATCGAAGATCGGCACGATTGCCGGTTGTCACGTCGACAGCGGCAAGGTCGTGCGTGGTGCTTCTGTGCGCCTCGTGCGCGACGGTACCGTCGTGCACGAGGGCAGGATCGGAACGCTGCGACGCTTTGACGACGACGTGCGCGAGGTCACGACCGGCATGGAATGCGGTGTCGTTCTCGAGAACTACGCCGACGTCAGGGAGGATGATGTGATTGAAGTCTTCGAGATCAAGAGTGTGGAACGCGAGCTCGTCTGACCGCGACGGGGCGGACGGACGATGACGCTGGGCGGCGAGCGCATGCGGCGCGTCGACGAGGGCGTGCGCGAAGTCATCTCGAGCGCGCTGACCGCGGCGCGCGATGACCTCGACGGTTTTGTGACGATCACCGACGTGCGCACCTCGCCGGACCTGCGGCACGCGACGATCTTCGTCAGCGTCCTCGGCAGCAGCGCACAGCGGGAGCGCTCACTGGCGGTGCTCGACGAGCTGCGCATCGAGTTGCAGTCTGAGATCGCCGCTCACCTGCGGATGAAGAACACGCCGATATTGAAGTTTGAGTACGACGACAGCGTTGAGCGTGCTGCGCACGTCAACGAACTGATCAACGAGGAAGCGGACACCTTTGATGAACGATCGCGCTGAAGTCATCGAGCGACTGCGGGATGACAGCAAGTTCCTGCTGACGACGCACGAGAACCCCGACGGCGACGCACTTGGGTCGCTGGTCGCGATGAACGAGATTCTGCGCGGCCTGGGTAAGGACAGCGTGATGTTCATGCGCGCCACCGAGTTCCCGCTGCCCTATGAGTACCGCTACATGCTGACGGCCGAGGGCGTGGTCCAGGACGAGGTCGCAGACCTCGCAGAGCGCACCGTCGTCTACCTCGACTGTGGGTCGTTCGAGCGCATGAGCGTTGACTTCCTGCGGCACGGCGGGCGAACGCTCATCAACATCGACCACCACCACGACAACACGCGCTTCGGGCAGCTCAACCTCGTCGAGTCGACGCGCTCCTCGACGGCAGAGCTCGTGTACACACTGGCCAAGGAGCTGGGTGCCGAGATCACGAGCACGATCGCCGATGCGCTCTATGTCGGGCTGGTGACCGACACCGGCCGTTTCATGTACCAGAACACAGGCCCCGAAGTGCACGAGATGGCCGCCGAGCTGTTGCGTTGCGGCGTCGACGTCCACCTCACGAACAAGCGCCTCTACGAGGACCAGCCGGTGGGCAAGGTCGAGCTGCTTGCACGCGCGCTGGCGACGCTGACCCAGTACGACGAAGGCCGCGTCGCAGTCGTCAGCCTCACGCGCGCCGACTTCGAAGAGACAAGCTCCGAGGAAACCTACACCGAGGGCATCGTCGACTTCGCCCGCTCGATCAAGGGAACGTTGGTCGGCGCCATGTACAGGCAGCTCACCGGCGAAGGGCGCGAGCACCTGGCCAAGATCTCGCTGCGTTCGTCCGACGACCGCATCGATGTCTCGGCCATCGCGCGCGAGTTCAGCGGCGGCGGACACCGCCAGGCGGCAGGCGCGACGACGGACAAGTCGCTCGAAGACGCCGTCGAGCTGATCCGCCAGGCCGTACGCGACCAGCTCGGATAGGTGGACGGGCGGCGTCAGGGCTCGCCCGACTGCGGGGTCCTGCTGGTCGACAAGCCGGCCGGGGTGACATCGCACGACGTCGTCCATACGCAGCGCCGCAGGCTGCGCGAGCTCCACGGTCGCAAGATCCGCACGGGCCACTCGGGGACGCTCGACCCCTTCGCCACGGGGCTGCTCGTCGTGCTCGTGGGGCGGGCCACACGGCTGCAGCGCTATCTGCAGCACCAGGACAAGACGTATCTGGCCACGGTGCGTCTGGGCTGGCGCTCGGACAGCGGCGACAGCGACGGCGAGCTGACCGAGACCGGGCGCGTGCCCGCAGACCCGCGCCTGCCCGAGGGCGAGGTTCAGCTGCCGGTGCCCAGGCTCTCGGCGATCAAGGTCGACGGTCAGCGGCTCTACAAGAAGGCCCGTCGTGGTGAGGATTTCGAGCCGCCGCAGCGCGTGATGACCGTCTATCGTGCGAAACGCATGTCCTTGACCCACGAAACTGCGGTTTTCGAGATCGAGTGCGCCGGCGGCACCTACATCCGCAGCCTCGTCGCAACGCTCGAAGACGCCTACTGCCAGGACCTGCGGCGCACGCGGGTGGGGGAGCTTGCCGTCGAGGATGCCGACGAGAACGTGCTGCTCGATCCACTCGACGTG
>JBIQMF010000035.1:0-10970 GCA_044463545.1 Solirubrobacterales bacterium | reverse complement strand
GTCGTGCTCTTCGGCCTCATCGCCCAGAGCCCCGAGGGCGACGTGCTGGCCGGCGTGGCCTTCGCCCTGGCCAGCGCCACCGACTGGCTCGACGGCTACTACGCGCGCAGCCGCGACCTCGTCAGCACCTTCGGCAAGGTGATGGACCCGGTCGCAGACAAGCTGCTGATCGTCGGCACGCTGCTGGCGCTGAGCGCGCTCGACCGCATGAGCTGGTGGGCCACCGGCCTCGTGCTGGCGCGCGAGTTCGCGGTCACCGCGCTGCGCTACGCGCGCAAGGACGACGGCGTCATCAGCGCCTCGCAGTACGGCAAGCTGAAGACCGTGATCCAGAGCTTCGTGCTGCTCATCGTGATCATCGCCCAGCCCTCGACGGCCGTCGATGTGCTGGTGTGGTTCATGGTCGGCGTGACGCTGATCACCGGCGCCGACTACTTCATCAACACCGGCGAGCGCCTCGACGATCAGCCGGGCGAGCAGCCCTGACGCTCAGCCGATCTCGCCCAGGTGCTCGATGTTTGCGCTGTCTTCGGAATCAGCGCTGGGACCGGTGGCAAACCAGGCGTCGAGAATCTCTGTCAGCACCGGACGGCTGAGCGTGCGCAGGCTGAGGGCGAGGGCGTTGGCGTCGTTCCACCTTCTGGCCCCGCGCGCCGTCGCCGCGTCCGAACAGAGCGCGGCGCGCACCCCGCCGACCTTGTTGGCCGCGATCGAGGCGCCGGTACCCGTCCAGCAGCAGATCACGGCCTGATCTGCCCGGCCCTCGGCAACGGCGCGGGCGGCGGCTTCGGAGGCCCACGCCCACTGGCTGTTCCCGGTGGGGCTGAAGGCGCCGAAGCGAAGCAGCGTGTGACCGCGCTGCTCGAGCTCCTCGGCGACGGCGTCGGCGGCCCCCTCGAGGGAGTCTGTGGCGACGGCGATTCGCATTTTTCGACCATATAGCCTGCCGTCCATGCCTGCACCAGAGCCCGGAACCAGAGCCCCGTCCTTCACGCTCAAGAACCAGGACGGCGAGACAGTCAAACTGGCCGACCTCAAGGGTCAGCGCGTCGTCCTCTACTTCTACCCGAAGGCCGACACGCCCGGCTGCACGACCCAGGCCTGCTCCATCAAGGACCGCATGGAGGACTACAGACAGGCAGGCGTCACCGTGATCGGCGTCTCGGCCGACGAGCCCGAGAAGCTCGCCGCCTTCAAACAGAAGTACAAGCTCCCCTTCGACCTGCTGGGCGACCCGTCGAAGAAGATGATCGAGCGCTACGGCCAGTGGGTCGAGAAGTCGATGTACGGCAAGAAGTACATGGGGATCCAGCGCAGCACCTTCATCATCGGCCCGACCGGCAAGATCGAGGCCTACCTCCCCAAGGTGCAGCCGAAGAAGCACGACGACCTCGTCTTCAAGGCCCTGGCCGAGCTCGGCTGAGGCTGCCGACAGCGGCCGGTGAGCCCAAAACTGGCCAGTTGGCCAGTATGCTGGCCGCAGTGTTCGAGAACTGGACAACGGGACGCGCGCTGCGCCGTGAGGTCGACGCGCTAGATCCCGTCGCGGACGACGAGGAGATCACCGGAAGGGTCGCCAACGTGCTCTTCGCCGACCCCTACTTCGCACACTCGACCTACCTCGTGACCTTCGCGCGGCAGGCCGCCGTACCGGCCATCGCCCGCGTCCTCTACCGCTCGGATCAGGGCGACATCGCGACCGACCCGCGGCGCCGCAACAACGACACGATCGTCTTCTTCACCGAGTTCTACCGCCGCGGCTACAGCTCGCCCGAGGGCAAGGCCGCGATCGCGCGGATGGAGGAGATCCACAGCCGCTTCATCATCCCCGACGAGCTCAAGCTCTACACGCTGGCAACCGTGATGCTCGAGCCCGACCGCCTGGCCCGCCAGTTCGGCCATGATCCGCTCAGCGCAGTCGACAAAGAGGCCCGCTGGCACTTCTGGTGCGGCGTGGCGCGCGAGATGAACTTGACCGTGCCGGCCGACTCGCGCGCCGAGTTTGAGCAGTGGATGATCGACTACGAAGAGGCCAACTATGCCCACACGGCCGACGCCGCCGGCTGTTTTGAAGGTCTCATCGACGACTGGCTGCGCTGGTATCCGCAGTGGGTGCCGGGGCGCAGGTGGATGGCCACGCAGTCGCTCTCGGCGCTGCTCGCGCCGCCCTTGCGTGAGGCGATGGGTGCGCCAGAGCCGATCCTGCCGGTGCGCATGCTGGTGACGATCGTGGCCCGCAGCTACCTCATGCTCACGCCCTTCAAGGTCTTTCGCAAGGACCGCAACCTCGTCAACTTCTTCGGGCGCGACCACGAGAACCCGCAGAGCCTCGAGGGCGTCGGTCACGTGCAGCGCGGCCAGCGCGGCGAGCACTGAGCCTGCGCGCTGAGCGCTGTGTGCCGGGGGTGTGTGCCAGGCCCGTGTGCCCGGGCGCTGAGTGCGTCGACGCTCAGGCCACGGCGCCGGCGACCTCCTGCCACCAGGCGCGCTCGGCGACGGCCTCGGCGCGCTCGATGCGGCGCACGGCATAACCGTGGATCTGGCGTCTGCTGCCGGTCGCGCAGACCCCGTTGCTGGTGACGCCGTAGCGCCCGTCGTCGAGCAGGAAGAGCACGCCGGCGCCGTCGTGGCGCATGCGCAGGCGCTTGATCACGTCGACGCCGCGCACCGACTGGGGGTCACTCTCCTCGCCGACCCCGCAGATCTCCCACGGCTTGACCGAGAAGATGGCGTTGCGCCCGGCGATCGGGCGGCCGTCGCGCCGGGCGACACCGACCGGCCCTTCGCGCCAGAGGTCGAAGAGCTCTTCGATCCGCCCGACGAGGTGACCGCGCACGAGGATCTGCAGGCGGTCGTCGACCGCAAGTTCGGTCGAGCCACGCGGCAGCAGCGCCTCGTCGCCGCGCACGATCACACTCACCAGCGCCTCGCGCGGCAACTGCAGCTCGGAGACGACGTGGCCGGCCACCGCGTCGCCCTCGTGGATGCGGAACTCGAAGAACTCGGCGCCCAGCCTGCGGATGTTGCCGGCCTGGAAGACCGGCGGCACGACGGCGCGCTGCGTCGTCATGAGGCCGAGCCGCGTGGCGAACCACTCGAAGGTGGTGCCCTGGATGACGGCGCTGGCCAGCACGACAAACAGCACGATGTTGAAGATCGCCACGTCGTTTGGCAGGTGCTCGTGCAGCGGGAAGGTCGCGAGCACAATCGGCACCGCACCGCGCATGCCTGCCCACTGCAGCAGGGCGACCTCGCGGTAGTCAAAGCGCGCAAACAGCGTCGCCACCCACACGGCGATGGGCCGCGCGACGAGCATCAGCGCCAGCGTCACAAGCGTCGCCTCGACCCAGAGGTCGCTGACAGAGCTCGGCACGAAGAGCAGACCGAGCACCAGGAAGACGGCGATCTGGCTGACCCAGGCGACGCCGTCGTGGAAGTCAGCGATCGTGCGCTTGGCCGGCAGTCGCGCGCTGCCCAGCACGAGGCCGGCCAGAAAGACGGCCAGGAATCCGCTGCCGTGCAGCAGCTGGGCGCCGCCGAAGGCCGTAGCGGCCGTGGCCACTGTGGCCACCGGATAGAGCCCCGTCGTGATGTTCGAGACGGCGCGGATGCCGCGCTGGGCGATCACCCCGACGAGCAGGCCGATCGCCGCGCCGACGACCATTTCCTGCGCAAACAGCACGAGCATGTCGGGGACGCCGTAGCCGGGAGTCTCGATCCATTCGATGAAGCCGACGACGAGAAAGATGGCGACGGGGTCGTTGAAGCCGGCCTCGGCCTCTAGCGTGCGCGCCAGCCGTTTCTTCAGCGTCGTGCCGCGCAGCAGCGCAAAGACGGCGGCGCCGTCGGTGCTGGCGACGATGCCGCCGATGAGCATCGCCTGCAGGGTCGAGAAGTCGAGCAGCCATGCCGTCAAGAGGCCCGTGATGAGGGCCGTCAGCAGCGTCCCGATCGTGGCCAGCGAGAGCGCGATGCCGAAGACCGGCCGTACTTCCTTCCAGCCCGAGGCGAGCCCGCCTTCAAAGAGGATCAGTGCCAGCGCGACGACGCCGACCGTCTGCGCCAGATCAATGCTGATGAAGTGGACGATGTCGAGGCCCTCGGGGCCGACGACGATCCCGAGCACAAGGAACAGCACCAGTCCCGGGACGCGGGCACGGCGGGCGACGAGTGTCGTCGCAATCGCGAGTGCCAGAAGCAGTCCCGCGACCAATATCGACTGGGCGTGATCCAACTGGGTGTCAGTTTACGTGCTGACTACTCGCCGGCCGGCTTACGCTGCGGCGCGGCGCGGCGGAAGGCGCGGTCGAAAAGCGCCGGGGCCAGCACGGCCAACTGCGAAAGCACGCGCAGCTGCGGTCGGGCGATCGGGATCTCACCCTTGCCCTTGGCGACGCCGGCCAGCAGCGCCCGCGTGTAGGTCTTGGGCGGCACGATGCCGGCCAGCGGCGGCGCCTTGCGCTTGCGCCTGGCGAACATCCCGACCTCGCCGATGAAGCCCGGCGTGACGATCGAGACAGTCACGTTGTCGCGCGCAAGCTCGGGGCGCAGCGCCCAGCCGAAGGCGCGCAGCCCCGACTTCGTGCTCGAATACATCGTGCTGTCTGGCAGCGCGAACTTGCCGGCCAGCGACGAGATGAGCACGATCTGACCGGACCTGCGCTCCTTCATCTGCGGGATCACGGCCTTCGTCATCTGGATCGGAACCTCGAAGTTGACGCGCACGACGGAGCTGATCTCGTCGGCCGCCGTCTCGTCGAGCGCCCAGCCGCCGGGCCTGCCGGCGTTGGCGATGAAGATGTCGACGTGCCCGGCCTCGGCGACGACGCGCTGCGGCGCATCGGGTTGCATGAGGTCGGCGGCGATCACCTCATGCGGGCCGCCGGGCAACTCGCCGGCCAGCTCGCGCAGGCGCTCTTCGTTGCGACTGCTGAGGATCATCGTCGCGCCGGCTTCGGCAAAGGCCCTGGCCGTGATCTCGCCGAGTCCACCGGCCGCGCCGGTGAGGAGGATGCGTTTACCGCTGAAGTTCGCCGCCATCTGCAGCATCCTACGGTATGGACTTCTGCTCGTGGACCTCGGCCGCCTGACATCGATGCTGTTCGAAATCCCCTTCGCGGACGGCTCATTCGCGCAGTTCTTCGACTCGGTCGGGAAGTTCCTCGACAACATCTCGGAGATCCAGGTCGGGCCGTTGCTGATCGCGCTCGCCTGTCAAGGCGTCTACCTGAGCCTGCGCACGCGCGCGTGGTTCAACGGCCTGCGCGCCGCCTACCCCGGGGTGGTCTTCCCCTGGCGCAACATCTGGGCCGCCGAGGTTGCCGGCAACGGAATCTCGAGCGTGATCCCGGCGCACGCCGGCGCCATCGTGCGGCTCTATCTGGGCAAGAACACCGTGCAGGGATCGAGCTACGCGACGGTCGGCTCGTCGTTCATGGTGGCGCTGCCGTTCGACATCTTCATGGGCTGCCTCATCCTCATCTACGGCTTCACCCAAGGGGTCTTCCCGCGCCTGCCGGACCTCTCGAAGATCAACGCCTTCGACCTCTCCTTCTTCGCGCAGCACCCGAAGTTCGCCGTCTTCTTCGTGACGGCGGTGCCGATCCTGCTCCTGGCCCTCTTCGCATGGGCCAGCGTGCGCGTGCGCGACTTCTGGGCGCACGTGCGGCAGGGCGTCACGTTACTGCGTTCGCGCGAGCTGTATGTGCCCGGGGCGCTCGTGCCGCAGGCCGTGGCGTGGGTCTTCCGCCTCACCTGCGTATGGATGATGTTGCGCGCCTTCAATCTGCCGGCCTCGCTCGACCTCGTACTTACGGTGATCGCCGTGCAGGTGGCAGCAAGCATGATCCCGCTGACGCCGCAGGGCGCCGGGGTGCAGCAGGCGCTGCTCTACTCGGCGCTGGCCGGGGTCGTGGCCGGGCCCGCCATCGCCGCATACTCGGTCGGCCAGCAGATCGCGCTGGCCGTCTTCAACGCGCTGCTCGGGCTCTCTGCCCTGGCCGTCGTCTTCCGCACGACAGACTGGCGCGGACTGATGCAGGCCGGCCGCGCCGAGAAGGCAGCCGAAGAAGCCCGCGCCGACGCCGCCCTGCACGGCGACTTCGACGAGTTCGACGGATACGTCACCTACGAGGACGCCGTCACCGAGGAGCACCCGCGGCTCGGCGGCCAGAGCAACCAGTCGACGCTCGAATACCCGGCCGACCTACCGCCCGAGCCACGCGACTACTGAGCGAAAACAAAGGCGCGGAGCTTCCTTGCATGCCTCCGGCATACAAGCCAAATGCCCCGCAGAAAACCCCTTGAACAAGGGAGATTCCTTGCATGCCTCCGGCATGCAACGCTGAATCGTGCGAGATCGTCGACGCGCAGGGCGACGGCGGTGAGGGAGCGACCCTCCGGTCGTGACCGATCCGCCGAGCCCGAGCATCGGCGAGATCGTGCGAGTCAGCGCCTACTGCAAGCCTTCGCGGGCTTCTCTTACGAGCGTCACTGCCTCAGGGAAGATCATGCGCATGGCGTCGCGGATCTGCATCGCCTGCTCATCGCTGGACCCCGTCGTGTCGATCTGCTCGATCGCGGCGACCGTCATGTCGACCGCGAGGCTGATGGCGTTGTCGGCCCACGCCACGCGCTGGCCGCTCTGCATCTGCTCGGCAAATTCGGCCATCCGGCGCTGCAGGTCGTCGGGGTCGCCAAAGAGATTGAATTCATCCATCGTGGCCCCGATGCTACCCAGATATCGATAGATTCCCGCCAATGAGCGTTCCAATTCCTGCAGACAACGGAACCTGCCTCATCACCGGCGCCTCGGCCGGGATCGGCAGCGAATTTGCCCGCCAGATGGCCGAGCGCGGCTACAACGTCACGCTGGCCGCGCGGCGCATCGACCGCCTCGAAGAACTGGCCCACGAGATCGAGGATGAGCACGGCGTGCGCGCAAGCGCCATCGCCTGCGACGTCACCGACGCCGGCCAGCGCCAGGAGCTGCTGAAGGCGATCGAGCAGCAGGGCCAGCACGTCGACGTGCTCATCAACAACGCCGGCATCGGCACCGAGGGTGACTTCACCTCCTTCAGCGAAGCCGACAACCAACGCCAGATCGACGTCAACATCGCGGCGCCGACGGCGATGATCACGCTGGTGCTGCCCGGGATGCTCGAGCGTGGCCACGGCGCGGTCCTCAACGTCTCCTCGACCGCCAGCTTCCAGCCGATCCCGCGCCAGGCCGTCTACGCGGCGACGAAGTCCTACGTCACCTCGCTGAGCCAGGCGCTGGCCCAGGAGCTGCGCGGCAGCGGTGTCTCGATGACGGTGCTCTGCCCCGGCCCCACGCGCACCGAGTTCTTCGGCGAGAAGCAGCAGGTGATCGAGTCCGACACGCCCGACTGGGCATGGCAGAGCGCAGCCGACTGCGCGCGCGACGGCATCGACGGGATGTTCAAGGGCAAGCGGGTCGTGGTGCCCAAGATCGTCAACCAGATCGGCGCCATCAGCTCAAAGCTCTCCCCCACGCGGCTGACGGTCGAGGTGCTCGACCGCTTCTGGCCGATGGGTCGATAAAGCGCCCGGCGCCCGCAAGCGCCCAGCACCACCAGCCCCAGCACCAACGGCCAAGTACCAACGGCCCAGCACCACCAGTCCCAGCACCCGCACGCCGGCAAAGAGTCAGCCTGCGCCGCCCGCCGCACCCCCGTCCCGCATGCAGGCGCGCCACTGGCCGCTGCGCTCCTTGCGCGGGAAGACGTCGGCCGTCAGCGAATCGACGCGGTCGAGAAAGAGCAGCTCGGAGAGATGGTCGATCTCGTGCTGGGCAAGCCGCGCTTCAAAGCCCTCAAAGACGAACTCGCCAAGGCGCGTGGCCACCGTGACCTCCACGTGGCGGCGCACGTTGGCCGTCAGCTGGGGAATCGAGAGGCAGCCCTCGCGGCCGACCTCAGAGCCCGTCCCGGCGACGACAACCGGGTCGACCAGCGCCGTCAAGCCGTGCACGCTCTCGGGTGCCCTCTTGTGTCCCGTCAGGTCGATCACGGCAACGCGGCGGGCACAGCCGATCTGCGGCGCGGCGATGCCCACGCAGCCGGGAAAGCTCCGCATCGTGTCGGTCAGATCCTCGATGATCTGCGCCAGTTCGGCGCCCTCGGGCGCCGGTGCGCAGTCGATCTTGAGCCCGGGGTGCGGGTAGATCAGCACTTCACGGACGGCCATCGCGTGCCTCTGACCTAGAGAATGTCCTGGTCGAGCTCGCGTAGTGAGACCTCTACGCCCTGCGCGAGCGCCACCCCGTCGAGGTCCGCAGCCAGCGCCGCCGGCTCAAGCTCGCCGGGCAGCGAAAGCTCGCAGATCACGGTGTAGACCGGCTCCTGTCTGCTGCCGACGACGCGCGTGGCGAGGTCGTCGATGTTGACGTCGCGCGCGGCCAGGGCGTCGCAGATGGCGGCGACGATGCCGGGGTGGTCGGCGCCGTAGACGGTCAGTACGTGGGTCGGCGCAGGACGCGCCTCGGAGCTTGCATCCTCGATCGCTTGCGCGAGCGCATGCTCGAGCTGCAGCTCCTGCTGGACGTCGGCCAGCGCCGTGTTCAACGCCGCTGCCTGATCGTCGTCGAGCGAGACGACGAGCATCATCGCGAAATGCCCGCCGAGGATCGACATACGCGAATCCTCGATGTTGGCGTGACTGGCGTACAGCGCGGCCGCCACGGCCGAGGCGATCCCCGGCCGGTCGCGTCCGACCACTGCGACTGCGTACTTGCTCATCAAACTGCCTCCTCGGCGGCCAGCATAGATGCGCGGCGCGTCTTCTGCTCTACCCTCGCGGCGTGAGCAACCAACCGCCTTCCACACCTGCCCCGGCCCAACCCGGAGATCTCCAGATGACCGACGAGGCGCTGGCTGCCGAGGAGGCACGCGGCCGCACCGTCGGTCTCGTCTCGGTCGCCACGGTCGCGCTCTTCTCGGCCTTCATCCTCTGTTCGTACTTTGCGCTCAAAGACGCCCAAACCGGCAACAACGCGAAGTATCTGACCGAGATCAGCCAGAACAAGGGCCTCTACATCGCCTCCGGCTTCGCGTTCGCCGTTGCCAACCTGCTCATCGCGCTGGTGCTGACCCACGTGCTCTTTGCCGCGCGCCAACGCAGCGAGCGCGTTCCGCGCTTTCCGCTCTACGTGGCGATCTTCGGCCCGCTCATCGTGGCCGTCATCTACCCGGCCTACACCCTCGCCAACGTCGTCGCGGCCGGCGACTTCGTCGATGCTGTAAACCAGACGGCCGAGTTCGCGCGCCAGCAGGCCAACACATCAGCGATCGAGTTGACACGCGGCATCTGGCTCGTGGGCCAGGGCCTGCTCACCTTCGCCTGGCTCACCACAGGACTCTTCGGCATGCGCGTCGGGCTGCTGACGCGCATGGTCGGCACCTTCGCCATGGCCATCGGCATCGCCAACTTCATCGCTCCGCCCTTCGCCGCGTTGCTGCAGGTCTTCTGGGTCGGCGCGATGGCGATCATGCTGATCGGCGAGAGCGCGCAGGTCCCGCCGGCCTGGAAGCTCGGCAGACCCGTACCGTGGCGCGAGGTCGACGCCATGCGCGCCGCCGCCGCGTCCGAAGACACACCGGACGCCGACGAGCGGCAGTAGCTCCCCAGCCACAGCCGCCCGCCCGCGCTGCCCGGGTCCTCACCGGCCGACGCGGTCGAGAAACCTCTCCTTCTCTGCGACCGCAGACGGCCAGAAGAAGCTGGCGTGTGCATATGCCGCGCTGAGCAGCGGCACGTCGATGGGGCCGGTCAACGGCGGGTACTGGCGCACCCCGCTGCCGTCGGCGGCGAAGCTCGAGCTGCGCGCCAGGCCCGGCATCGCAAAGAGCTGCTCGCCGACCAGCGGGATCTCGGCCAGGCTCGCCATCGCCAGCGACGTCGAGCCCGGCACGATCGAGTCGCCCTTGCCCAGCATCAGGAGCAGCGGCTTCTGCGACTGCCCGGAGCGTGGGTGGCGGACGAAGTCGAAGGAGTTGACTGCGTCGGCCGGGTCGATCACCTGCTGCAGCGCGGCCAGCAGCATCGCGTGCTCGGTACCGGTCGCCTCGTGCGGCATCACGAAGCCGAAGCCCAGCGTCCAGAGCAGCGTCTTCGAGAGGATGTGCGAGATGCCGACGCCGGAGACCGAGAAGGCGATGCCGCGCAGCTTCGGCGTCAACGCCGCGAAGTTCGAGCCCAGCACCCCGCCCAGCGACGTGCCCTCGATCACGACGCGCGAGGGGTCGATGTCGGGCCTGCCGTTGCCGCCCCAGCCCAAGGGGTTGAAGAGCGACGCCGGCTTGAAGTAGTCGATGCCGGCCAGCGACGTCGTCAGCGCCTTGTGCAGCCCGGCCAGGTCCAGCGTCGCCTGGTTGAGCATCCCGGCGTGCTGCGGAAGCTTCGACGGCGTCAGTGAGAGCAGGATGTTGCCGCCGTCGGCCAGCGAGCGCACCCCGTGGTTGGGCCAGTCGATCGAGAGCGTGGCGTAGCCGCGCGCTGCGTTCGACCCGGTCACCAGCAGGTCCATCTCCTTGAAGCCGCCGAGTCCGTGTGCGTAGATCACGACCGGCGCAGCCGCCTTCTGCGAGGCGCGCGGCAGCGTCAGGCGGAAGGGCACCCACTGGTCGCGCCGCGTGGCACCGCTGAAGTCGACGTCCGCAGTGCCGGCCCTACGGCGGTAGTTGTCGAGGCGCACCTCACCGGTGACGACGCCGCCGATCGAGAAGTTCAGGAGGTCGTAGCTGATCGCCAGCTTGCGCACCTCGTGCGGGCGCGCGGTCGTCCTGTCGATGAGCGACTGCATGCGCCCCACCGAGTCGCTGCGCGGGCGCACGGTGAAGAGCGTCGCAGTGCGCACGGAGGCCGGGTTCAGGCCGGCCGCCCCCAGCGCCTGGCGGACCTCGTCGACGTAGTCCTGGGCGCGCGCCGAGTGCTTTGTGCCGCCGGCGGCC